>NZ_JBYSXB010000018.1:0-92567 GCF_058781765.1 Arthrobacter sp. FW306-1B-G06A
AGCGAACCGCCGTATGCGAGGCCCGCACGTACGGTGGTGTGAGAGGAGGGCCGGGAGACCCGGCCCTCCTACTCGATTCCCCAGGCCGCAATATCTGAAATAAGTGTTTCACTCTCAGTGAACCTTCTGTGATCTGCGGCACATTGCGTGTTGAATCAGAGCATGGATTCGAATGCCCCAGAGGCCCCGAGCACACAACCCGAAACTCCTTTCCACGATCTCGACCACTACCTGGCCATCCCCCGGGTCGGGGGCCTGGCTCTCAGCGCGGACGGAAGCCGCCTGGTCACTACGGTTTCCACCCTCAACGCCAAGGGCACTGAGTACGTCACTGCCCTCTGGGAGCTCGATCCTGCGAGAAAGAAGCACGCCCGCCGCATCACGCGCAGCGCCAAGGGAGAAACCGGCGCGGTGTTCGCCGCCAACGGCGACCTCTACTTCACCTCAGCCCGGCCCGATCCGGACAGCCCCGAAGCGGACCCCGTGAGCGCGTTGTGGCTCCTGCCCGCCGACGGCGGTGAGGCGCGGGTGGTCCATTCCCGCGCGGGCGGCGTCGGCGGCGTCATGGCCGCGTCAGCCGCGGATGCAACTTTCGTCACGGCCTCGGTCCTCGCCGGTTCCACGGATGAGGACAATGACGACGAGAGGCGCAAGAGCCGCAAGGACAACAAGGTAGCGGCCATTTTGCACACCGGCTACCCGGTCCGCTACTGGGACGCGGATCTGGGGCCTGCCCAGCCCCGGCTGTTTGCCGTGGAAAACGGAGATACGGCCGGGTCCGGCAAGCCGGCGACCGTTGACGCTACGGCACCCCTGAAACTGCGCAATCTCACGCCCGACGTCGGCGGCAACCTCCGCAACACGCACGCAGTGGTCAGTCCGGACGGCAAGACGATCTATACGAGCATGGCCAAGCCGCTCGCGAAGGCTGACACACGCTTTGTGCTCGCCGCCGTCGACGTCGCTTCCGGCTCGATCAAGGTGCTCCTCGACCATGACGGAGTGAGCTATTTCCCCGGCCCCGTCAGCCCTGACGGCAAGATGCTCTCCGTAGTCAGTGAAAGCGACAGTACTCCCCGGCAGGCGCCCCAGGTCAAACTCCACCTCTTGAATGTCGGTGCTGGAGAAACCCTTGACCTTGAGCCGCTGGCGCCCTCTTGGGACCGCTGGGGCAGCCCCGCGGCCTGGCTTCCGGACGGGCGTTCGCTCCTCGTCACGGCCGACGACGACGGCGCGACGCCGGTTTTCCGGGTCGCCGTCGCCGACGGTACGGTTACCCGGGTGACGCAGGACGCGGCAGCGTACACCGACGTCGTGGTTTCCCCCGATGGGCTGAGCGCGTTTGCGCTGCGCAGCTCGTATGAATTCCCGGCTGAAGCCGTCCGGATCGATCTCGCTTCGGGTGACGTCGAGCGGCTTCCCGCACCGGCTGAACGTCCCCGGATCAAAGGTTCGTTGGAACGGGTGGAAACGAGTGCGGCAGATGGTTCGAGGGTTCCGGCTTACCTCGCGCTCCCGGAGGGCGCGTCGGAGGCGAACCCGGCGCCCCTGCTGTTGTGGATCCACGGCGGGCCGTTGGGCTCGTGGAACGCCTGGACCTGGCGATGGAATCCATGGCTGCTCGTGTCGAAGGGATATGCCGTGTTGCTACCGGACCCGGCACTGTCCACCGGATATGGCCAGCAATTCATCCAGCGCGGCTGGGGTGAATGGGGCAAGGCGCCGTATACGGACCTCATGTCCATCACCGAGGCAGTGGTCCAGCGGTCCGACATTGACCAGACGCGGACAGCCGCCATGGGCGGCTCCTTCGGCGGCTACATGGCCAACTGGGTGGCCGGGCACACGGACCGTTTCAAGGCGATCGTGACGCACGCCAGTTTGTGGGCAATGGACCAGTTCGGGCCCACCACGGACGCTTCGCAGTATTGGCTCAAGGAAATGACTCCGGAGATGGCGCTGGACAATTCGCCCCATCTCCATGTCGCCAAAATCAAGACGCCCATGCTGGTGATCCACGGTGACAAGGACTACCGGGTGCCGATCGGCGAGGGCCTGAGGCTTTGGTACGAACTTCTTTCCAGTTCCGGGCTGCCCACCGATGAGAGCGGTGAAACCCAGCACCGCTTCCTGTATTTCCCTGACGAGAACCATTGGATCCTGCAGCCGCAGCACGCCAAGGTCTGGTACGGCGTCGTGGAGCACTTCCTTGCCAGGCAGGTACTTGGACAGGAGGTTCCTGTTCCTGGGGACCTGGGGCTCTAGGCGCCTTTCGCCTCGTAAGATTGGGGCTGTGACTTCCACCTTCAGTATCCGTCCTGCCCGCACCGGCGATGTTGCCGCGATCAAGAGGCTTGTAGCGCCACTGGCAGAGCAGCGAATCCTGATGGCCAAGGAGACCGTTGCCTACTACGAGAGCCTCCAGGAGTTCCGGATTGCCGAATCGTCCGACGGCGAGGTGATCGGTTGCGGTGCGCTGCACGTCATGTGGGAGGACCTGGCAGAGGTGCGCACTTTGGCGGCGGACGACAATTGGCGGGGCAAAGGCGTGGGTCACGTCCTTGTCCAGCAACTCCTGGAGGACGCCCGGGCCTTGGGCGTTGCGCGGGTCTTCTGCCTGACGTTCGAAGTGGACTTCTTCAAGCGTCACGGCTTCGAAGTCATGGCGGACCAAACCGCCGTCGACCCCCAGGTCTACTCGGAATTGCTGCGCTCCCACGACGAAGGCGTGGCCGAGTTCCTCGATCTTGCCCGGGTGAAGCCCAATACCCTGGGCAACACCCGCATGATCAAGGTCCTTTAGCTCGGTTTCTTCTCCCCGGATCTTGGATGTGCCGGTCCCCAGAGTCTTTACGTATATCAACTTGATGGATAAACTAGTTGAGGCTCGGTTGCGGCGGGCCAACCATACTGTGGAGGCGAGAAATGAAGTACCAGGTTATGTTTCCGGACTTTTCAGGTTTCCAAATCGACATGCCGCGTCCCGGCTCCACACCGGAGTCGCGCAAGCAGGGGACCGGGGGTTGCATGCGGTCCGCGTGCACCGATCTTTGGCCCGACTCGATGGCCCAGGACGCAACAGCCCAAGACTTCAGCATCGGCCGTCTGACGGTGGGCGGACCGCCCCACTAAGCAGGCGGATACCGGAAGGTTCTTCAGAAGGGACAACCATTGGGGGTTGTCCCTTTTGCCTTTCCGTCGCTGGGTTCTGTGTTGCACGTTCCCACATACGGACCGTTCCCCTACCGTGCCCGGGGCGCTGGTAGTAGGGTCAAATCACCTACCAGCAACGCCCCAGGAGCGCGCCATGAAAAAGCTCATCAACGATCCCCGCTCGGTGGTGGACGAGTCTGTCGAGGGTTTCGGCATGGCCCATGCCGATCTCGTGGATGTCCATACGGACCCCATCTTCGTCGTTCGAAAAGGAGCGCCCGTAGCCGGCAAGGTGGCGCTTGTGTCGGGAGGAGGGAGCGGCCATGAGCCGCTTCATGCCGGCTTTGTGGGGCACGGAATGCTCGACGCCGCTGTGCCGGGCGCCGTCTTCACCTCGCCCACGCCTGACCAAATCATTCCGGCCACGGCGGCCGTCGATTCCGGGGCCGGCGTCATTCACATCGTGAAGAACTACACCGGTGACGTGCTGAACTTCGAGACCGCGGCAGAGATGGCCCAGGCTGAAGGAATCAGCGTCCGCTCGGTTCTCGTCAACGACGACGTCGCGGTGGAGGATTCCCTGTATACGGCAGGCCGCCGCGGCGTGGGCGGCACCGTGCTGGTCGAAAAGATTGCCGGCGCAGCAGCGGAACGTGGGGATTCGCTGGAAGCCGTCGCGGGCGTGGCGGAGGGAGTTGTCCGCAACGTGCGCACCATGGGCGTCGCCCTGTCCGGCTGCACCGTGCCGCATGCCGGGGTACCCAGCTTCGAGCTCGCCGAGGATGAAATCGAAATCGGCATAGGCATTCACGGTGAACCCGGCAGGCACCGGATCGCCATGGAGGGCGCCGACGCCATCACCAGCCGCCTCTTGGACCCTGTCCTGGAGGACCTTGGGATCAAGGCCGGTGAAGAAGTGCTGCTCTTCGTCAACGGCATGGGCGGTACGCCCCTTAGCGAGTTGTACATCGTCTACCGCCGGGCCGCCCAGATCCTCGCGGAAAGAGGAGCCAAAGTGGAACGCTCCCTCGTGGGCAACTACGTCACGTCGCTCGAGATGCAGGGCTGCTCCATCTCGGTACTGCGTCTTGATGACGAACTCACGGCCCTTTGGGACGCACCCGTCCATACTCCGGCCCTGCGTTGGGGGATGTGACAGTGGGCCTGGGGGTCGAATGGGCGGTCGAATGGTTGACGCTCTCCGCACGGCTCATGGCCGAGCACCGGGAAGAGTTGATTGCTCTGGACCGCGCGATCGGCGACTCCGACCACGGTGAAAACATGGACCGGGGATTCCAGGCCGTCATGGAGAAACTTGCCCAGACTCCACCCGAAACGCCCGGTGCAGCGCTGAAGCTGGCGGCGATGGCCTTGATGTCCAAGGTGGGCGGGGCAGCCGGACCGCTGTACGGAACCGCGTATCTTCGGGCGGCAACGGCGCTGGGAGAAAGCGCGGACGTTGATGCAGCGGCGCTTGCAGGAGCACTGACTGCGGCTCGGGACGGAATTGTTGCCCGCGGAAAAGCGGAGCTGGGCGACAAAACCATGGTGGATGCCTGGTCTCCCGCCGTCGAAGCGGCGGACGAGGTCCTCGTGGCTGGAGGAGATGCTGTGGCGGTGCTGGCCGCGGCGGCCGAGGCTGCCGAGGTCGGGGCCGTGACGACTGATCCGTTGGTAGCCCGCAAGGGGCGCGCAAGCTACCTCGGTGAACGCAGCGCCGGTCACCGAGATCCCGGGGCTGCGTCTTCTGCGCTGCTGTTGCGCGCCGCCGCGACTGCCGCCGGATTCCCCGAAGGGTCCGCTGAATGACGGTGGGCTTGGTGGTGGTTTCGCACAGTCGGAAGATCGCGGAGGGCGCGGTTGAACTGGCCGCGCAAATGGCCCCCGATGTGCGGTTCTACGCCGTCGGCGGGACGGAGGATGGCCGGATCGGCACCGACCTGGAGAAAGCGATCGCCGCATTCGAGGCAGGACTTGGGGAGGCTTCAGGGGATGGCGTGGTGGTTCTGACGGACCTGGGTTCCGCGGTCATGACGGCAGAATCAGCGGCCGAGTTCTGCAGCGACCCGGACAAAGTGCTCCTCGCCGACGCTCCCTTGGTGGAGGGCCTGGTCGCCGCAGCGGTGGCCACCCAGGGTGGTGCCATGGCCGCCGCAGTGAAGGCCGCCGCGGAGTCGGTTCGATTCGGCCCGGAGCCTGTTTTTGAGTCCGCGGGGATAGCCGAATCCCAAGGAAGGGGCGAACCGGCGGAAAGCGGCGAGTTCGAGCTCATAAACCCCATGGGAATGCACGCCAGGCCTGCGGCGAAGATTGCGGGCGGACTGGCCGGGATGGATGTCGAGGCAACGGTAAACGGCGTCGATGGCACCTCCATCATGGAACTCATGAGCCTCGCCGTGGGCCAGGGCGGCAAACTCAGGGTCGAGGCTTGGGGCAAAGACTCATCGAAAGCCGTGGACTACGTCAGGCGGCTGGTGGAACAGGGATTCGGCGAGATCTGACGTCGCCCTGCACGCCGATATGTCGCCGCACGCCGAGATTTGCCGTGCCGCGGAGGTGTTCAGGACTGCCGCAGACCATGGGCATCGAGCAAGAGGCTCGCCGTAATGGCGGTCTGGCACTGCTCGCCCCACGGTTTGGTACTTTTCGGCGTGAAGTTGAGCGTCCTGGTGGGCAAGGTCCCGCCGTTTGTGTCCAGGCCAGTCACTTCGGCATCGATGGGCGAGGAGGTTAGCGTTCCCATGTTGAGGAAGCCGTAGCGGGTGCCATCCGGTGACGCGACGGCAGAGCATGACCCTTCAGGTTCCGGCCCGCAGGATTGAGGGAGCGACACGCTGCCCGGGCGCAGATCCACATCGCCCTCGCGGCATTTCCCGTCCTGGCATGCCTTCAAATGGACGGTTTTGACCGTTGGCGCGTAGTCTGCCGTGATTGTCAGGGAGACCACGGGGGCCATCGCAATTGCCGGGCAAACGGTGACTTGGGGTTCGCATCCCGACCAGAGCGCCGCCGTCGTGGTCAATGCAATGGCGGCCCACAACCTGCGCATACTTGAGAATAATCCCGCGGCCGACGCCCGGAACGGGATGCCCGCAACTGGCAGGCACATCGTTACCGACATCTGCGGATCGTTGTGGCTCCGCGACCTCGGGCTAAGTAACGGCCGGGTTTTCCGTGGAGTCCAGGAGCAAGCCGGCCACAAAGAATAGGGTTCTTTCCATGACTGAACCCTCGGATGTGCATGCCACTCGCGCCGCATACAACACGGTAGCCGTCGATTACGCCGAACTCCTGCGCAACGAACTCCACACCAAACCTTATGACCGGGCCATGCTCGGCACCTTTGCCGAGCTTGTGCAGTCCTCGGGCGGCGAGGCAGTTGCCGACATTGGTTGCGGGCCCGGACGGATCACGGCGCACTTGCGTTCACTCGGCCTGGCGGCTTTCGGCATCGACCTGTCGCCGGAAATGGTGGCTGTAGCCCGCCGCGATCACCCCAGCCTGCAGTTCAGTGAAGGGTCGATGGAGGCACTGGAGTTGGCGGACGGCACCCTGGACGGCATCGTCGCCTGGTATTCGATCATCCACACGCCGCCGGCCCGTTTGCCGCGGGTGTTCGGGGAATTCCACCGGACCCTCCTGGACGGCGGCTTGTTGCTGCTCGCGTTCCAAGCCGGTGACGAGCCCAGGCGCTTGGGCTTCGCGTATGGCCACGAGATCGACCTCGATGCCTACCGCTTGCCGCCGGACCACATCTCGGAACTCCTCCTTCAGGCCGGCTTGGTCGTCGAGGCACAGCTTCTCCGCGAACCGGACGACAGGTACGAGAAGACCCCGCAGGCCTACCTTCTAGCCCGCAAGCCAGCCCGCAAGCCGGCCACGGCGTGAAGGACGCGGCGCAAACGGAAGCCTAGGCCGGGAGCCGCAGTCCGCCGTCGTGCATCTCGGCCAAACCGTCGCGAAGGAGCCCCTCAAGAGCGCGTTCCAACTGCTCCGGGGCCGAATTCAAGCGGTGCAGGGCAGCCAGCGGCACGGCCGTGCCCTCGGCGTCGAAGCCGAGGTCGGCTGCGGGGCGTTCGAACAGCTCAGGGGCTACCGGCGAATCGGCCACGCGCAACACGGCCATGACGGCACCCCGCAACTGCCGGTCCGTGCCGTGCCACGCCTGGCCCTTGGGGGTGTACGTCGGGGGCGGTTCACCTGCGGCAAGCCACGCGCAGGAGTCGCGGACGGGGCAGTCTGAGCACTTGGGGGAGCGGGCCGTGCACACCAGCGCTCCGAGTTCCATGAC
The DNA here is from genome assembly GCF_058781765.1 of Arthrobacter sp. FW306-1B-G06A. NCBI lineage: Bacteria > Bacillati > Actinomycetota > Actinomycetes > Micrococcales > Micrococcaceae > Arthrobacter > Arthrobacter sp. FW306-1B-G06A. The sequence continues at coordinate 7,445 of NZ_JBYSXB010000018.1, forward strand.
GGAAGCGTTCCAGCGGACGGAGAGCGTGACGTCGTCGGGCATGAGCGATTCGGCAAGGCGCATCTCCGACGCGGTGAGCGACGGCGCCGGCAGGGCGAGTCCTGAAACGAGCCGGGCGTGCACCCGCCGGATGTTCGTGTCCACCACTGTTTCGCGGCGCCCGAACGCAAAAGCAGCCACCGCCGCTGCCGTGTAGTCGCCGACGCCGGGAAGGCTCAACAGCGATGCGTGCGTGTCCGGCACCTTGCCGCCATGCTGTTCCACGATCGCGACGGCGGCCGCGTGGAGCCTGAGCGCGCGGCGGGGATAACCGAGCCTGCCCCAATGCCGCACGGCCTCACCCGAGGGCTGCTCCGCGAGGTCCGCAGGTTCCGGCCAGCGATTCATCCAGTCTTCCCACACCGGCAGGACGCGAACCACCGGAGTCTGCTGCAGCATCACCTCGCTGACCAGGATCCCCCATGGACTGCAGTCCGGGGCCCTCCACGGCAATACGCGGGCCACCTCGGAGAACCAGCGGTCCATGGAGAGGTGCAAGTCCGTGAGGGGATGGGTGCCGGCAAGTTCAGCGGCGCTGGCAATCTCGGCGGAGCCGGGCAGTGACATGAAGATCCTTGCTGCGGTTCGTGGCGGGCCCTGTTGGCGGCCGGTTCCTGCCATCCACTCTAGTGGAGCCGGCCCGGAATGACGTAGGTCATACTGGCTCCGATCGGGCCCCGGCGGCGTGGTGCGGTGCCATCCAGGCCTTGCGTTGCCTAGCCTAGAAGCATGGTCAACAAGGGCAAGCAACCGCCGAGGGCGCGCACGTCGCCGTCGGCAAAAAGCCCTGCCCGGACCGCAGGAGCAAGCCGTTCCGCGAATGGGGTCCGGCCCCAAAGGCGGCGGACAAGCCCTGCCGTTTACCGGCGTCGGAGGTTGGTTGTCTTCGGTGCCCTCCTGGTGGTCCTGGCGATGCTCGTTGCCGGGGTCGTTGCCATGAGTTCATCCCTTGCAGGCAAGGCTGATCCCGGCGCAGCCAAGACCCAAGCCGTGGGAGCCGCTCCTGCGAGCCAGACGCCATCGACGGATTCCATCGCGCCCACCACAACACCCCCGGCCACCCCTGTGTGCGACCTCAACCTGGTGACGGTAACGGCGTCTACAGACCAGCCCGCTTATGCGGCCGGACAGAACCCCGTGTTGAGCATGAAGATCACCAACGGCGGAGCAGCGCCGTGCCAGGTCAACGTCGGCACGTCGCAGATGGAGTTCCTGGTAATGAGCGGCGAGGACCGGATCTTCTCCTCCAAGGACTGCCAAGCGAAGGGCGATGACCTCGTGAAGCAGATCGATCCGGGCAAGAGCGAGATCGCCAACTTCCCCTGGCAACGCAACCGGACGACGGAGGGTTGTGGCGTCATCTCGGCCAAGCCGGCCACCGGCACCTACACCTTCAAAGCCGTCTTGGGAAACAAGGCGAGCACGAAGGCGGTCTTCCAGCTGGGCTAGAGGAACCGGTCCAGCAAGCTGGCTTCGGCCATGCGGCTGAGTCCTTCACGGACGGTCCGGGCACGCTGGTCGCCGATGCCGTCCACGGTCATGAGATCGTCGATAGTGGCGGCCATGAGGTACTGGAGTCCGCCGAAGTGCTCCACCAAACGGTCGGCCACGGCTTTCGGAACCGACTTCAGCCCGGATAAGAGGCGGTAGCCGCGCGGCTGCACACCGGCGTCGAGCACGTCCATGCCTCCGGCGAATCCGATGATTCCCGCGATCTTGCCCAGATCGATCAGCTCCGCCGGGCCAAGATCCAAAAGGGCCTGCACAGCGCCGTCGATGTCCTCGGGCGAAGCGTCGGCACCGGCGTAGTCCCGGATGATCACGTCGCTGCCCGGGCCGCGGCCGGTGGTGAGCTCTTCCAACTGCAGCGAGAGCAGCCTGCCGTCCTCACCCAGTTCCAGGACATACTGGGCGATTTCCTCGGCGATGCGCCGGACCATTTCCTGGCGCTGGAGGGTGACCGCCACATCCCGGACGGTGACCATGGCCTCGATTTCGAGGGCCGACAGGGCGCTGGTGACCTGGTCCAATCGGGCGCTGTAGCGTTCGAGCGTTGCGAGAGCCTGGTTGGCGCGGGCCAGGACCTTCTCGGAGCCCTCCAGCACGTGCCGCAGGCCGTTGACGTAGAGGGCGATGATCTGCATGGACTGGCTGACCGAAATCACCGGAACACCTGTCTGGATGGCTACGCGCTCGGCCGTCCTGTGACGCGTTCCTGATTCCTGGGTCTCGATGCTGGAGTCCGGCACAAGCTGTACTGCTGCACGAAGGATATTCCCGGCGTCTTTGTCGCAGATGATGGCACCGTCCATCTTCGCGAGCTCACGCAGTCGCGTCGGGGAGAAATCGATGCCGATTTCAAAGCCGCCTGAACAGATGGATTCGATGGTCCGGTCCGTGCCCAACACAATCAGGGCACCGGTGCGCCCACGGAGGATGCGTTCCAGACCGTCGCGCAACGGTGTTCCGGGGGCCACCCTGCCCAGAGTCGCCTTGAGCGAATCTTCGGGGCTCCGAGCCATAGGTGTTCCCTTCAAAGGTGCACGCAGGCGCGCCCGCAAGTGTGCCGGTTTTCAGCAATAAGTCGGCGGGATCAAAATGCCATGTTTCCCGCAAGCTCAATGATAGAGGTATAGACCGGCAACAACCGCACGGGCAAGCCTTAAAGTGCCCCAAAGAAGGTTAGGTGACGAGGCCCCGGAAACGCGCTCGACGGCGGTCGCCGGACCGCCGCTTTGGGCTCGGTCCCCGGGACCGTCATGGAGCCGTCCGAAGGCGCGCGAGTCGCTCAAGGTCGCGCCGCACACTCTGCAGCGCGGCTTCCCTGGCCGCCGCCCTTCCGGTGTCCGGATGCGTTTGCCTCGCTGGAGAGTGGGTACCGCCCGTGCTCGCGTCCGGGCGGTGTCCTTGCTGGGGCCAGCTCCTGGCCGCGGCGGAGTTCGATTCCGTGAATCCTGTGGAGTTCACCGGCGTGAACCCTGTGGAGTTCGCCGCGGGGGAGGGGCCGAGGGGATCGTAGAACAAGCCATTCCCTGGTTTCATTGATGCCCTGTTCCTTTCATGCCATCGTCGGCTGCTCAGTTTTTCCGGGCGGACGGCTCCAACGCGGGCCGGAGGCGTCCGCCATTGCTCCAAACTATCGGCCGGTGATTTCGGAGGTTTGTGCACCTCGTTTCGATCCTGTTAAGCGCTGGGTTGGGACGCTGCCTCCGGCGTGGTCCCGGGCTGCGATAAACTTGGTATCTTGGCTGGCGCGCAAATCGTGCCACTCCCTGAGTTGGCCCCGGCCCACGCGGGGCCCGTATCCAGCCTCCATTCCACGTTCGGCCCGTCGTTCCAGTGCGGGCAACGCCCAGATCGCAGCGAAAGTAGCACCGTGTCCCAAGAAGTCCTGAGCCCCGCCCGAGTCCAGGAAATTCACCATGAGGCCTCCCGGCGTCGGACTTTCGCGGTCATCTCGCACCCGGACGCCGGCAAGTCCACGCTCACGGAAGCCCTCGCCCTGCATGCCAAGGTCATCGGCACCGCCGGTGCGTCGAGCGGCAAGGCCAACCGCAAGGAAACTGTTTCCGACTGGATGCAGATGGAAAAGGACCGCGGTATTTCCATCAGCTCCGCGGCGTTGCAGTTCTCCTACCGGGACACCGTGATCAACCTGCTGGACACCCCGGGCCACGCCGACTTCTCCGAGGACACCTACCGCGTACTGGCCGCCGTCGACTGCGCAGTGATGCTGGTGGACGCCGCCAAGGGCCTGGAAACACAGACCATGAAGCTCTTCGAGGTCTGCAAGCAGCGCAACCTGCCGATCATCACGGTCATCAACAAATGGGACCGCCCGGGCCTCGACGCGCTCGCGCTGATGGACGAGATCACGGAACGCACCGGCCTCCAGCCCATGCCCTTGACCTGGGCCGTGGGCATTTCCGGCGACTTCCGTGGAGTCTGGGACCTGCGGAATGACCGCTTCGCACGGTTCGCTCGCAACAACGCCGGCGCCAACATCGCCATCACCGAGTACTTCACCCCGGAAGAAGCAGCCGAGACCCAGGGCGACAACTGGAGCGACGCCGTCGACGAAGCCGGACTCGTGATCGAATCAAACCTCGAGTTCAACGTGGAGAGCTTCCACGCCGGAACGGCAACGCCCATCCTCTTCAGCTCGGCGGCCTTGAACTTCGGGGTCAAGGAGATCCTGGATGCCCTGGTGGATTTCGCGCCCCCGGCAGCACCCCGCCCCGACGTTGACGGCGAGCCCCGTTCCGTTGACGCTCCCTTTGCCGGGTTTGTCTTCAAGGTCCAGGCCGGCATGAACAAGGCCCACCGCGACCACGTTGCCTTCATCCGGGTGTGCTCCGGCGTCTTTGAGCGCGGCATGGTGGTCACGCAGACCCGCACCGGGAAGTCCTTCGCCACCAAGTACGCCCAGCAGGTGTTCGGGCGCGAACGCGAAGTCATCGACGAGGCCTACCCCGGGGACGTTGTCGGCTTGGTGAACGCGTCCTCACTCCGCGTTGGAGACAGCCTGTTCCTGGAAGAACCCGTGGAATTCCCCGCCATTCCGCTCTTCGCCCCCGAGCATTTCCAGGTGGCCAGGTCCCAGGACCCCAGCCGCTTCAAGCAGTTCCGCCGCGGCATCGAACAGCTTGAGCATGAAGGCGTCATCCAGGTGCTCCGTTCCGACGTCCGAGGCGACCAGGCACCCGTGCTCGCCGCTGTGGGTCCCATGCAGTTCGAAGTGGTTGAAGACCGCATGGCCCACGACTTCAACGCCCCGATGCGCTTGGAGCGCCTCCCATACTCAATGGCGAGGATCTCGACGGCGGAGGCCATGCCGGCGCTTGCCAACGTCCCGGGCGCTGAGGTGCTGTTGAGGTCCGATGGCGAATACCTCGCGTTGTTCAACGATGTCTGGGCTCTCCGCCGCATCGAGAAGAACCACCCGAAGCTCACGCTGGTCCCGATCGGCACGCACAACCCCGCGAAATAGTTCAGTAGCTTACTTGGCGTTCGAGCTTGTTTCCCAGCCCCAGCATGGCGAGGCTCACCACGAGGAATCCTATGGAGATCGCGACGGCGAAGACCGCCACTCCGCCCCAACCGCCGGCGCGCACGGGGTCGATGAACCAATAGGCATACCAGTTGACGAATGAACCTCGGATCAGGCTGTAGACGAGGTATGCAACGGGGTAGAGCAGCCAGTACCAAAGGTGCTTGACGGTAAGCCTGGCGCGCGGAGGCTGGAACAGCCAATCGGCCACCATGACAACCGGCATGAGGTAGTGGACTACGAAGTTGACCCACGGCAGCAGGGAGCCGAGGTCCTGTCCCGCGAGGAGCGCGCCGAAGACGAGTCCCACGACGGCCATGGCGATCGTGGCAGTGCCCCGGGTGGCGTCGTCGAGTTCGCTTGGCCGCTTGCCAACCAGCACGCGGTAGCCGCTGATCAACAGCACCACCGACGCGAAGATGTTGGACAGGTTGGTGAAGTAGCTGAAGAAGTTCCACGGATCGAAGCCCAGGCCGATGTGGACCGTGAGCTGCGTCCCGACCGCTGCAAGGGTCAGGAGGGCAAAGAAGAGGCGTCCCCCAATGAGCACATTTCTTTTGGTCATGGGGACAATCTTCCGGTGGCCACGGCCAAGCCATGCGCCCGACACTCCGAGACCAAGCTGTCAGCTGCCAGCCAGCGTGATCCACGCAGATGTCCAGTGGTGGACTGGGTGAAGAGGCCGCTAGTGCTGTGACCAAATGCGTTCGCCGGGTTGGCCCGTCAAGCTACTGGGCCCGCACGGGAAGCCAGTCGAGCCGGTCGCGTCGCAGATCGGGCCCCAAGCGGTGGTGATCTTGCCGTCCCACGCACCGCCGGCCGGGACGGAGGCGTGCTGGTGGATCAGTTCCCAGCCGTTCTCACGCCGCTCGAAGCAGTCGGTCTGCCGGGCCATGACGTGCTTGGTTGAGCCGTTCTTGAGCACGATGTTCGTGCTCTGCACCGTGCAGACGATGCCCATGTCCCCGTTGACCTTCGCGTCCAGTTCGAGGATCTCGACGTTGCAGGACTCGAAGTTGGCGAAGGTGTCGTCGAACAGCTTTCGCGCCGGGGGGACGCCCCTGGACGCGAACGGGGGGATGTCGAACCACAGCACGTCGGACGCCCAGTGCCGGGTGCTCTGCGCACCGGTCATCGACGACGCCATCTCGCGGACGATGGCGATGATGGCTTCCTTGTCCTGCTCGGTCGTCGTCATGACTTTGCTCCCTTCATCTCGCGGCCCTGATCGGCCGCTACGGACAACCCTGCGGCGTGCCGTCAGGGGAGGAGCAAGACCCGCGCGCGCCCGTTTATCTCCCCTTGGGGGAGGTGGCATAGTGGCAGGCATGGACGCGACACTGCCGATCGGCGACTTCGCAAGGGCCACGCACCTGAGCGTGAAGACGCTGCGCTACTACCACCAGGTGGGCCTGCTGGAACCGGATGAGGTGGACCGGCATACCGGCCACCGGTACTACACCACCGCGCAGATCCCGACCGCGCAGATCATCCGCCGCTTTCGCGCCTTGGACATGCCGGTCGAGCAGATCGCCAAGGTGCTGGCCGCTCCCGACCTCGACACCCGCAACGCGCTGCTGGCCGCGCACTTGAACCAGATGGAGCGGGAGTTGGCGCGCAGCCAGTCTGCGGTCGCCTCGCTGCGCGACCTGCTTACCCGCCCGCCGGGCGGCACCAGGGCCGAGATCGGGCGCCGGAGCGTTCCGGCCACCCCGGCGGCTGGGATCACCGAGACGGTGGACGTCGCCGAGGCGTTGACCTGGTACCAGGGTGCGCTCGGTGAGATCTACGCGACGCTCGACGCCCAGGGCCTGGCCGCCGACGCGCCGGCTGGCGGGATCTTCAGTACAGACCTGTTCACCCACGGGCGCGGAGCGGCGACGATCTTCGTGCCTTGCGCCGGACCGCTGCGTCCCATGGGTCGGGTCGACGCGCTGGTCATCCCGGCGGTCGAGTTGGCGACGATTGTGCACCGCGGCCCGCACGCGAATATCGACCTGGCTTACGGTGCCCTCGGCACGTACGTCGCTGAACATGCCCTCGCCGTGGACGGCCCGATCCGCGAGTACTACCCCGTCGGGCGCCACGAGAGCGCAGATGCGGCCGAGTGGCGCACCGAGATCTGCTGGCCGATCTTCCACACCGGACCGTCGCCCGGTTAACCTGTGCGGTCACGGCGCTAGGTGATCAGCAGTTCCAAGGCCTCGGCCAGGTGTGCCACTTCGCGGACCGAGAAACCCTCCGGGATGGGCCCCGGTCCGTTGGGACTCGCGGGCACCACCGCGTGGGTGAAACCAAGCCGCTGCGCCTCGTGGATGCGCTGGTTGATCCCTGGAACGGGACGGACCTCGCCGGCCAGGCCAACCTCGCCGAAGGCAATGAGCCGCTGAGGCAGTGCCTTCCGCGCCTTCGCCGAGGCCACGGCAAGCGCTACCGCAAGGTCGGTGGCCGGCTCGCTCAGCTTCACTCCTCCGACTGTGGCCACGTAGGAGTCGTCCTTGTGCAGGATGCAACCGGCCCGTTGTTGAAGGACAGCCAGGAGCATGGCGACGCGCGAGCTGTCCAGGCCACTCGTGGCCCTGCGCGGCTGTGAGCTGGCGCTTTCGGCCAGGAGCGACTGCACTTCGGCCAACAGCGGGCGCCGGCCTTCCATGGTCACGGTGATGCAGGTGCCGGACACCGGCTCGCGTGTCCGCGATACAAAAAGGCCACTGGGATCGGCGAGGCCTTCGATGCCGGCTTCGTTCAGGTCGAAACAGCCGACGTCGTCCGTGGCCCCATAGCGGTTCTTGACCGCGCGCAACAAGCGCAATCGCGAATGGCGCTCGCCTTCGAACTGGCACACCACATCCACCAAGTGCTCCAGGAGGCGCGGACCGGCAATGGAGCCGTCCTTCGTCACGTGGCCAACCAGCAGGGTTGTCATGTTGCGGCGCTTCGCGGCGGCGATAATGGACGCTGCGACTTCCCGGACCTGTGAGACTCCGCCCGCGCTACCTTCGACGTCGGCGCTGCTGAGGGTCTGTACCGAGTCCACAATCAGCAGTTTCGGCTCGAGCTTCTCCACTTGACCTAGAGCTTGCCCTAGGTCGGTTTCCGCCGAGAGATAGAGGCTATGAGCGACCGCGTCGATCCGTTCCGCGCGGAGCTTGACCTGGGCCGCCGATTCCTCACCCGTGACGTACAGGACGTCCTGGCCGGTGCGGGCGAACTTCGCCGCGACATCGAGCAGGAGGGTGGATTTCCCGACGCCGGGTTCCCCGGCAAGAAGGATCACCGCGCCGGGAACCAGTCCTCCGCCCAGGACGCGGTCCAGTTCGTCGACTCCGGTGGGCAGGAATGCGGCCGTGGTGCCGTCTACCTCGGCAATCCGGCGAGCCGGCTCCAAAACCGTTGTGGCCGCCGTCGTACGCGCTACTGTGGCGCCCGTTTCCTCCACAGTGCCCCACGCCTGGCACTCGCCGCAGCGCCCCACCCACTTGACAGTGGTCCACCCGCATTCGGCACATTTGTACGCGGGTGTCTTGGAGGTGCGTGAGGTCTTGGAAGCCATGCGTACAAGGCTAGTGGAGGGGTAGGACAGTCAAGCGCGCCTCACTGCAAGGGAGGAAGCACGTCCCGGGCTTCCCGGGGGTCCATGCCCGCGGCTTCGAGCAGGTCCACCATGAGCGGGCGGAAGAGCATCACCACTGTTTCGCCCTCGAGCTTCTGGACGTGAAGCATTTTGGGGTGCAGCCGGGTGGCAATATCGGCCAAGTCCTGCCGTGCGCCGCGCAGGTGGGCCCGGCGGGCGCCGTCGTGCACTTCCGCGAGGCCGAGCGACAGTTCCTCGACGGCGGCGGACGTGTCCTGCAAGACCTCCGAAATGCTGTCCGTCGCCTCGTCGGTCAATGCTGCATGGTTGATGGCGCTCGTGAGCCGCCGCGCGAACACCCGGCTGTTGCGGAGGGCGAGGTCGATGGAATCCAATGACTCCTCCAGCATGGTCAGCTCGTCGCGGTGCCGCCGGTACGCCGGGGCGAGCGTGGCCACTTCACCGGATGCCTTGAGGGATTGGCGCATCCGGTCCACGAGCGGCTGGCAATTCCGCCCCCGGATGAGGGCATGCCAGGCCTGGGTGGAGTCGCTGTTGATCAATGCGTCGGCACATTCACGGAGGACCTCCGAGAGTTCGTGCAGGAGTTTGCGGACGTCCTGGCGCGGCTCCCTGCGCGGGTCCTTCGGGACCAGCATGGTAACCAGCAGCGCGAAAACCCCGCCCACAACGGCGTCGATGCTTCGGGTGAACGGCCCCCCGGCCGGCGCGGGCAGCAAGACCACGAGAAGCGATTGCAGGCCCAGTTGGGTGGTGAAGATGGTGCCACTGTCCAGGAACCGGGCCAGGAGGATGGAGAAAAGGAGCACGACGGCGGCTTGCCAGATTCCCGAACCCAGCCAGTGGAGCAGAAGATCGCCGATGACGATCCCGAGGGTGCAGCCAAGCCCGACCTCCACGACCCGGCGAAGCCGCGGATCCCGCGAGAAGCCGAGCGCGATCAGCGACGAAGTCGCGGCGAAAAGGGGTCCTGAGTGCCCAAGGATGTATTCAGCGAACGCGTAGGCGCCCACGGCGCACACGGTCATCTGGACGGCCGGGACCAAGGAGTTCCGGCTGCGGACGAAGCCAGTTCGCAGCCGCGCCCGCAGGAATTTCTTGCTCGCTGAAAGTCCTCGGGGAGCGGTCATGGCTCAAGTCTATTCAGGAGCTGCCTAGTAAATGAGGCTCGCCGAAGGAACCGCAAAGTGAGGGGCGTCACTTAATCCCTTATGACTCGCCAAGCGCAAGGGTGACGCTGCACATGTAAGCCAATGGTCCACAGCCGTTCACCTCCCGTTCACTTTGGACCGCCGATCCCTTTACCTGCGACTCCTACCGTCGATAAAGGTACAAACACGTACGCAAATCTTTCGTATGCCGACTTTCTCCCTCGGTACGCATCAGAGAATCCCTGGAAGGGGTACATCCCAGTGAAGGCAACTCGCTTCGGCCGCAACGCGGCAATCGCGGTCCTCGCAGTCGGCGCCCTTGCGCTGACCGCTTGTGGTTCAGACAACGCAACCGGCGCCCCGGCAGCCACCCAGAGCGCCGCAGGCGTCAAGGTCACCGGCACCCTGACCGGCATCGGCTCTTCGGCGCAGGGCGCCGCAATGGACGCTTGGAAGACCAACTTCGCTTCCGCGAACCCGGGTGCCACGGTCCAGTACTCCCCGGACGGCTCGGGCGCAGGCCGCAAGGCCATCCTTGACGGCTCCGCGCAGTTCGCAGGCTCCGACGCCTACCTGAGCGACGCTGAACTGGCCACCTCCAAGACCAAGTGCGGCACCGACGGCGCCATCAACATCCCGGTGTACATCTCCCCGATCGCCGTTGCCTTCAACATCCCGAACGTCAAGGACTTGAAGCTCGACGCCGACACCGTTGCGAAGATCTTCCGCGGCCAGATCACCAACTGGAACGACCCGGCAATCGCCGCCCTGAACGCCGGAGTCACCCTTCCGGACCTCAAGGTCACCCCGGTCAACCGCTCTGACGACTCCGGCACCACCCAGAACTTCACGGACTACCTGGCATCTGCTGCTCCCTCGGTCTGGACCGACAAGGCTGCCGGACTGTGGCCCGCGTCCCTGAAGGGCGAGAACGCCAAGGGCACCTCCGGCGTCGTCAAGACCGTCACCGACACCCCGGGTGCCGTGACCTACGCTGACGATTCCGCAGTCTCCGGCAAGCTCGGCACCGCACAGATCAAGGTTGGCTCGGACTTCGTCAAGATCTCCCCGGCCGCTGCCGCCAAGGCTGTTGAACTGGGCAAGCCCGTTGCAGGCCGCCCGACCGGAGACCTTTCCATCAAGCTTGACCGCACCACCACGGATTCCTCCGCCTACCCGGTAGTCCTGGTTTCCTACCACGTCGTCTGCACCACCTACGACAAGAAGGAAACCGCTGACCTGGTCAAGGCATTCGAGAGCTACGTAGTCTCCGACGCCGGCCAGCAGGCCGCTGCCGGCTCCGCCAAGTCCGCTCCGCTCTCCAAGGCGCTGCAGGACAAGGCAAAGGCCGCTGTTGACTCCATCAAGGCCAAGGCCTAAGGACCACAATGGAGTAGTGGTACCGCGGACCGCGGCACCACTACCCTTGAATATCAACGTTCCCCGTCCCGCGCTGGTGAAACATCACCGGACGGGGCGGGGAACTTGGCCATTTTTGAGTGAATCTGAAGGATCGTGAAGTGACCACCAACTCCTTGACCACTTCCCAAGGTGCCGGACGCGCCGGGGACAAGGTCTTCTCCGGAGCCACCCTGGCCGCGGGATGCCTGATCCTCGCGGTTCTCTTCGGCGTCGCACTTTTCCTTGTCATCCAGGCCATTCCGGCCCTTGTGGCTCCACCCGCGGACATCCAAGGCGGCCACGGCTTCTTCGCCTACATCGGGCCGATCGTCGTCGGGACCCTGATTGCCGCCGTCATCGCGCTTGTGATCGCTACTCCGGTAGCCATCGGCGTCGCGCTGTTCATCTCCCACTACGCTCCCCGCAGGCTTGCCTCGGGTCTCGGCTACGTGGTGGACCTCCTCGCGGCCATTCCCTCCGTGGTCTACGGCGCATGGGGCGCGGCGTTCCTTGCCCCCCAGATTTCGCCCGCCTACGGCTGGCTGGCCAGCAACATGGGCTGGTTGCCGATTTTCCAAGGCCCGGCCTCCGCTACCGGCAAGACCATCCTGACCGCGAGTATCGTCCTCTCCGTCATGGTTTTGCCGATCATCACTTCACTCTCGCGTGAAATCTTCCTGCAGACCCCGAAGCTCCACGAGGAAGCCGCCCTGGCCCTCGGCGCGACCCGCTGGGAAATGATCAAGATGGCTGTCTTGCCGTTCGGCCGCCCCGGTATCGTGAGCGCCATCATGCTGGGCCTGGGCCGCGCGCTTGGCGAGACCATGGCCGTCGCCCTGGTCCTGTCCTCCGGCGTCCTGACCGCAAGCCTGATCCAGACCGGAAACCAGACCATCGCCGCTGAAATCGCCTTGAACTTCCCTGAAGCCAGCGGGCTCAAGGTCAGCACGTTGATCGCGGCGGGCTTGGTATTGTTCGTCATCACCCTGGGTGTCAACATGATTGCACGCTGGATCATCTCCAGGCACAAAGAATTCTCGGGAGCCAACTAATGACTGTCACAGCCCCCGTGGCGCGCAAACGCTCCGCACTGACCAAGGGCCAGTTGCCGGCTTTCGCACCGTACGTCGTCCTGGCCGTCGCCCTGGTACTCGGCGCTGCGATCCTTGCGTTGATCGGCTTCAACGCCTTCGGCTGGGGCCTCGTGTCCGCGATCCTGTTCGCGATCGGCCTGGTCGGCTGGAGCGCAGTTGTCGAAGGCGGCCGCAAGGCGAGCGACAAGCTTGCCACCTGCCTGATCGTCGGCTCGTTCCTTGTGGCGCTGCTGCCCCTGATCTCGGTGATCTGGACCGTCCTCGTGAACGGCATCCCGGGCATCATCACCCCAGGCTTCCTGACAACTTCCATGAACGGCGTCACAGGTTCCCTCGACAACAAGAGCGTCGATGAAGGCACAAAGGTCCTCGGCGGCATCTATCATGCGCTTCTGGGCACCGTGCAGATCACCCTGCTTGCGACGGTCATCTCGGTTCCTGTGGGTCTGCTGACCGCAATCTACCTGGTGGAATACGGCAACGACCGGGCCCTCGCCCGTGCCATCACCTTCTTCGTCGACGTTATGACCGGCATCCCGTCGATCGTCGCAGGTCTCTTTTCCGCAGCCTTCTTCTTCGCCGTGGTGGGCCCCGGCACCAAGACCGGTGCGGTTGCCGCCGTCGCGCTTTCGGTCCTGATGATCCCGGTGGTGGTCCGCTCGAGCGAGGAAATGCTCAAGATCGTCCCGAACGAGCTCCGTGAGGCGGCTTACGCACTGGGTGTCCGCAAGTGGCGCACCATCCTCAAGGTGGTCATCCCGACGGCGATTTCCGGCATCGCGTCCGGCGTCACCTTGGCGATCGCCCGGGTGATCGGCGAGACCGCTCCGATCCTGGTCACCGCGGGTTTCGCCACGACGATCAACAACAACGTTTTCGGCGGCTGGATGGCCTCGCTGCCTACGTTCATCTACACGCAGATCCTGAACCCGACCTCGCCGTCCAACCCGGACCCGTCGAGCCAGCGGGCGTGGGGTGCCGCGCTGGTCCTGATCATCCTGGTGATGCTCCTGAACCTGGGCGCCAGGCTGATCGCCCGGATCTTCGCCCCCAAGGCCGGCCGTTGAGCCGCCAGGCCACACGCAAACTTCCAACCACAGCACCGAAGGAACACCATGTCTAAGCGGATCGACGTCAAGGATCTGAACGTCTACTACGGCAGCTTCCTGGCCGTTGAGGGCGTCAATATCAACATTGAAGCCAAATCGGTCACGGCATTCATCGGCCCGTCCGGTTGTGGCAAGTCCACCTTCCTGCGCACCCTGAACCGCATGCACGAAGTGCTTCCCGGTGCCCGCGTTGAGGGCGAAGTCCTGCTCGACGGCGACAATCTCTACGGCCCCGGCGTGGACCCCGTGACGGTCCGCACCCAGGTTGGCATGGTCTTCCAGCGGCCCAACCCGTTCCCCACGATGTCCATCCGCGACAACGTGCTGGCCGGCGTGAAGCTCAACAACAAGAGGATCAGCAAGGGCGCGGCCGACGCACTCGTGGAGAAGTCCCTGCGCGGCGCCAACCTGTGGAACGAGGTCAAGGACCGCCTCGAGAAGCCCGGCTCCGGACTCTCCGGCGGCCAGCAGCAGCGGCTCTGCATTGCCCGTGCCATCGCCGTGGAACCGCAGGTCATCCTCATGGACGAGCCCTGCTCTGCGCTTGACCCCATCTCCACCTTGGCCGTCGAAGACCTCATCAACGAGCTCAAGGACGAGTACACCGTGGTGATCGTGACCCACAACATGCAGCAGGCTGCACGCGTTTCCGACAAGACCGCGTTCTTCAACATCGCCGGCACCGGCAAGCCGGGCAAGCTCATCGAGTTCGCGGACACCACCACCATCTTCAACAACCCGTCCCAGAAGGCCACGGAAGACTACGTCTCCGGCCGGTTCGGATAGGCCCCAGCGGCTCCCTGGGAACCACGCGAAAAGCCCGACGGCGACCGTCACCTATCCAGGTGGCTGCCGCCGTCGGGCTTTTCGCGTGCCTGGCGCGGCTCGCCGGACTCAGTGCGAAAGCGGTGAGAGCGCCAGTCCGAGGACGAACGCCACGGCGGCGGTAACGATCGGCGTCGCGACCCAGAACCCCAGGATCCGCAGCACCATCCGGCGGTTGGTGACGGAAAAGTTCTGGTTGGTTCCCGCACCAAGCACTGCCGACGTCACAGTGTGCGTGGTGGAAAGCGGCAAATGGAGGCCGATGGCACCGATGAATAACATCAGTGAGGTCAGGCTCTGGGCGATGAATCCCCGCATCGGGTCTACCCGCGTCAGCTTGTAACCCAAGGTGTACGAGATGCGCCAACCACCACAAAGCGTTCCCGCCGTGAGCATGACGGCCGTCAGCAGGATGACCCACAACGGGAGGTCGCTGGAGTCGGACACTCCGGCAGCCACGGCGCCCAACAGGATCACCGCTACGGTTCGTTGCCCGTCCTGCAGGCCGTGGCCGAGCGCGACCGCAGCGGCCGAGACGGACTGTGCGTGGCGGAAGCGGCCATGCACGACATCGGGCTGGGTGTAGCGGGCGGCCCATGTGACAGGCCACACGAGAAGATAGGCACCAAGGAAAGCAATCACGGGGGACAGCAGCAACGGCAGGACCACTTGCGCCAGCAAAATACCGTCTACCCCGTTGACGGAGCTGCCTCCCATCACTGCGCTTGCGGCTCCGGCGCCCACGAGGCCTCCTACCAAGGCATGGGTCGACGAGAGCGGCACACCGCGCCACCAAGCGTAGATTCCCCAAAGGATGGCGCTGCACAGCCCCGCGGCGAGCATGGTCAGCCCGTTCATTCCCGAGGGGAGAACCACCCAGGACTGGCTGAAAACCAGCGCGAAACCGCCGCTGAGAAGCACGCCGGCAAAATTGAAGACCGCTGCCAACACAACGGCGACTGACGGAGTGAGGGCGCGGGTCCGCACGGAGAGCGCGACGGCGGTGGAGACGTCGCGGAAGCCATTCAGGAATGCGAAGCCAGCCGCCAGCACCACCACAAGGGCGAAGAACGCGACTGCCACCTCATGCTTCCTTGACGATGATGCTGCCTACCTGGGTGGCGACGCGCCGCATGTCCTTGGTGACTTCAACCAGTTGATTGGCCACGTCACGGTTCCGCGAAAACTGGGTGGACTTCATGTCGCGGAGCATCTCGGCCACCCAGGTCCGGTGGCTGCGTTCCGCACGCTTGGCCAGCCGCAGCACCTCGATCCAGTAATCCTCAAGTTCGTCCAGATCGTCCAGCTGGCGCATGGCATCAACCGTGAGCTCCGCCTGGCGGCTGATGATCTCCAGTTGGTCCGCCGCGCGCTTGGGCACCCGATCCAGTTTGTAGAGGGCCACGAGCTCACCCGCGGCATCCAGCTTTTCCATCGCCTCGTTGAGGAAGCGGGAGAGGGCGTACATGTCCTCGCGGGGGAGCGGGTTCACGAAGCTCGTGCGCATGTGGGTCAAGAGGGCGAAATGCAGATCCGTGGATTTCGCCTCGTGTTCGTGCATCTCCTCCACCAGCCGTTCGTGCTCCGCGACGGGAGCTCCGAAGATCTCAGAAAGCGTCCCGGTTGCCTCAAGAATCTGGCGGGCCATTTGCGACAACAATTGCAACCCGGCGGGTTCTTGGGGGAAGAGACGCAGCTTCATTTGGCTTCCGGTAGGCGGGAGGGATAGGGGTGGGGCGGCGTCTTCGCCGAAGGGCATAAAAATGGTGCCGAACCGGATACGCCTCTCGGCGGTAGGCCGCTCGAAGCGGCTATAAGTTGAAGCCCGGGGGTTTCGCGGTTCGACACCAGTTTCAGTTTTCTACGTCATCCGAGCTAAGTCAATCTTGACAGCTGGCGGCAGGGGTGGTTGTGACGGTCCCGCACCCTTATATTTCACGTCAGTCCAGCTCGCCCAGGCGCCAAGCATTGGCCGCGTGCTCGAGATCTTCCGCGGTCTTCACGAGCTGGTGGGAGTTCCGGGTCAGCTTGCTTGCGTGGCCTTCGTTGGAATGCTCTGCACTGTCCGCCAGGGTGGCTTGGCCCAACGCGACGACGCGGCAAAACGCGGCTGAGCGTTCCAGCGCGACATCGAAATCGCCGTCGAACGCTCCCGAAAGGATGGCATCCGCCATCTGTTTCATTTCGTCCGCTCCCGGCGGCTCGGCTGCCCCCGCCACAACATGGGAAACCTGGGCGGTGTCCCGGCCGGCCTTGAAGTACACGGAAATGCGCTCGGAGTTCTGCATGGTGGCCGCGCGCAATGCATAGAGCCGCCACAATGCGCCGGGCAAAGACCGGGCGGGGCTCTCGGCCCACATTTCGGCGATGGCCTCGAGGCCTTGCTCGTCAGCGAGCTTCACGAGGCGCCTGGTGATCTTGGGGTCATCGCTGTCCCGACCTCGCCGCACGAGCGCCTGGGCGGCAAGGTGAGCGGCTTCGGACACGCGCGCGGGGTCCGCTCCGCCGGCAAACGGCTCGAAGTCAACCGGCGCGAAGGGTTTCGGCTTGTGATGCCTGTTTGCTCCGCCGTACACAGGAGGTCCCGATTGTTCGCTCATGCCCCAACGCTACTCCTGTGTTTTCGCTCGTGCACTCTTGACTGGGCTTGTTGTGGTGGCCCTCGGGCGCGGGGCGTTCCTTCCTGACCTTGTTTGATTCCGCCGGTGCCGCGACACGCCGTAGTTGCCGCGTGTCGTCGTCGGGGTTGGGGTCAAAAGAGGTCACGACGGCGTGGGGGCCGAGCGTGTCAAAACGGCCTTGAGCTTGAGGTACAGTATTTATGGCTGTTTCTACAGTCGGCAGGGGCCTTTAGCTCAGTTGGTAGAGCATCGGACTTTTAATCCGTGGGTCGTGGGTTCGATCCCCACAGGGCCCACCCAAAACCCCCGGAACCGCACGGTTCCGGGGGTTTACTTGTGCCAGGCGAAACTACGGCGTGGCCCACGCGGCCGGGTGACGGCCGAGCGGTCCGGCTTGCTGCGACCAATGCGCGGCGACGCCGTCGATTCGCCCCGGAAGTGGCACGCGTCGCGCCGGTCCCCAGTCGGTGCTGGTTTCCACCAAGGTGAAGTCATTCGGTGCAGCTACAGCCATGTGATCAGTCGGCGGGGTCAGCGAGTACAGCAAATTGGCCGTACCGATGAGTGAGCCCTGGATGCGGGCCGTCACCGAGTGGCTAAGGCGCCGGGTCAGGGCACGGGCGACGGCCGCGGCCAATAGCCAGCCGGTCGCGTGGTCGAGGGCCTGGACGGGAAGCGGGGTGGGCTCCGCTTGGCCCCTGGCGGTGGCTCCGGCGTCGGCGATTCCGCAGCTCATCTGGACCAGGCTGTCGAACCCGCGCCGATTGCGCCAGGGACCATCCCAGCCGTAGGCGTCCAAGCTGGCGATGATCAGGCCGGGGTTCATGGCGATCAGGGACCCGTCGTCGTAGCCCAGGCGTTTCAGGGCGTCGGGCCGCAGTCCCGACACGAGCACATCGGCGCCCGCGAGCAGTTCCTCGAATATCGCGCGGTCGGTCGGGGCAGCGAGATCCAAAGCGGCGGTTCGTTTGCCCAGCGTCGTCTCAGGCAGCAGCGACGGCACCTCTTCAAAGCCCGGCGGATCGATCCGCAGCACGTCGGCACCATAACCGGCGAGGAACTTGGTGCACACGGGTCCTGCGATCACCCGCGTCAGGTCGAGCACACGCACCCCGTGGAAGGGCATTTCGCCGACAGTGTCCGGTGGGCCGGCGCCGGTTGAACGGCGTTCGACGACGGTCAGCGGCGGCGTGTCCGCCGTCGCCATCCCCGGAGCCGAGGCGAGCCATTGCCCGCGGTTGCGCATGACGGCGGCGCATCCGCCCGCCTCCACGATGGCCGTCTCCAATTCTTCGGCGGGCAACCCAGCCACTGCGGCCTGAACTGTTTCGCGGTCATGGGCGCCAAGCACCCGCTCGACGGCGGCGCGGTGGCTGGCGTAGTTGGTGTGCAGCCTGATCCACGCGTCCCCCGTGCGATAGTTCCCGGCGATGGGGTCCCACAGTGGCGGCCGGGTCCAGCCGATTGGGGTGAACAGCCGCTCGGAGGCGAACGCGGCGCAGGACTCCCGGCTGTCTACCGTCACCGCTCGCGGCCCTGACTGGCGGCGGGCTGCGAGGAACTGCTCAGCGGCCACTGTCGCGACCACAACCGCCCCCGTCGCCAGTCCTGTCACGTCGAAAGCGGCCGGGAGAACGGCCCGCGGCCCTGTTGTCGTTAGCTGGGTGGCCGGCCAATCCGCATCATCGGCGCCGATTGCGTGCCACACTCGGGAAGTCACATCAGCGAAGCTGTCGTTCACACTCACCATTCTTGACGGGGCCACACGAAACGAGCAAAGGCAGCCGGATCTAACGCCTCCTGCCCAAGTGGGCCTCCAACTGCCAGACTGTTCTTCATGCAAGCGCTTTTGGACGGACTCTTGAATACCAGCCCGCTTGTGATCGCGTGCATCGTTTTCGCCCTGGTGTTCGCTGAGGATGCAATTTTTGTGGGCTTTGTGATCCCCGGTGAAACGGCGGCAGTGGTCGGCGGGGTGATTTCGAGCCGCGGGCTCTTCGAATTGTGGGCCATGATCGCCATTGTGGTCACGGCCGCGATCACGGGGGACACCGTGGGTTACGAAATAGGCAAACACTTCGGTCCGCGGGTGATGGCCTTGAAAATCCTGGACAAGAGACGCGCCCAATTGCAGAGGGCCGAAGACTTCCTCAAGGACAAAGGCGGCGTCGCGGTGCTCCTGGGCAGGTTTACCGCCTTCTTCCGTGCCGTGATGCCTGCGCTCGCCGGACTAAGCCGCATGCCCTACCGGCGCTTCGCGTTCTGGAATTTCAGCGGCGGCATTATCTGGGGGTCCTTGTTCGTGACGCTCGGCTTTGTGGCCGGAAATTCGTACGAAGAAGTGGCCCGTGTGGTGGGCCGGGGGGCAGCGGCCGTGGTGGCAGTCATTGTGGTGGCGATTGTGCTTGTCTGGCAGGTCAGGAAGCACCGCGCCAAGAAGGCCTGATGCCGCGGGATCACGGAAATCCGACGGAAACTTAAAGGCTTTAGGCTGGTCACAATTCGTTCGGGAGGGGCGGTGAATGGTCCAACTGGATATGTCTGATGTTTGGCGTTATAACCGTAATAGCTGCCCCGACGTCCTCGGCTTATCTGAGCCTCGAGTGATCTGATGTCCGCTTCTGCAGCACAGAACTTTTAAGGAGAACCGATGCATCTTTTGCCCCGTGAGCAGGAAAAGCTCATGATCGTGGTCGCGGCCGACCTCGCCCGCCGTCGGCAATCCCGTGGCTTGAAGCTCAACTTTCCCGAAGCCGTGGCCGTCATCAGCTACGAACTGATCGAGGGCGCCCGCGACGGCAAAACCGTCGCAGAACTCATGAGCTACGGGACCACCTTGCTTCGCCGTGAAGACGTGATGGAGGGCGTGCCAGAGATGATCCATGACGTCCAGATCGAGGCCACTTTCCCCGACGGCACCAAGCTCGTCACCGTCCACGACCCGATCCGCTAGGAGGCCAACATGATTCCCGGTGAGTACCGTCTCCAAGCAGACCCCATCGCCTGCAACAGCGGACGCGAGGCAATCGCCGTCGACGTCGTCAACCGTGGCGACCGCCCGGTCCAGGTGGGCTCGCATTACCACTTTGCCGAGTCGAATCCCGCGCTCGATTTTGACCGCGAAGCCGCTTTCGGCCGCCGGCTGGACATCCCTGCCGGAACGGCTGCGCGCTTCGAACCCGGCGATTCCAAGACCGTCAAACTCATTGCACTTGCGGGACGCCGCGAAGTCTACGGCCTGCGGAACGCCGTCAACGGTCCCCTTGACGTCGACGCCGGAAAGAACGACGGCGGCGCTGCCGCCGGCACCGACCGGCCCGGTGCCAGCACAGAAGGGACAGCCCAGTGAGCTTCGAAATTTCGCGCAAGCAGTACGCAGACCTTTACGGCCCGACGACGGGCGACTCCATCCGCTTGGCGGACACCGAACTTTTCCTTGAGATCGAGAAGGACTACACGGTCTACGGCGAAGAGGTCATGTTCGGCGGAGGCAAAGTGGTCCGCGACGGCATGGGGCAGAACGGCCAAGTGACCCGGGATGAGGACGTCCCGGACACCGTCATTTCGAACGTCGTGGTCCTCGACTACACCGGAATCTACAAGGCCGATGTGGCGCTCAAAGACGGCCACATCTTCAAGATCGGCAAGGCCGGCAACCCCCAGATCGCCGACGGCGTGGACATCGTGATCGGGGCCAGTACTGAGATGATCGCCGGGGAAGGCAAGATCCTCACTGCAGGCGGCGTCGACACCCACATCCACTACATTTCCCCGGACCAAGTCCCCACGGCCCTGTGCAGCGGCATCACCACTATGGTCGGCGGTGGCACGGGACCAGCCGAAGGTACCAAGGCCACCACCATCACGCCTGGCAAATGGCACATTTCGCGGATGCTGCAAGCCGCGGAAGGGCTGCCGATCAATATCGGCCTCTTCGGCAAGGGCCACGCGTCCGCCATCGAGCCGCTCGCCGAACAGATCCGCGCAGGAGCAGTGGGCCTCAAAGTCCACGAGGACTGGGGCGCCACGACATCTTCGATCGACATGTCGCTGCGGGTAGCCGACGAATACGACGTACAGGTAGCCATCCACACGGACACCCTCAACGAGTGCGGATTCGTGGAGGACACCATCAAGGCCATCGACGGCCGAGTGATCCACACCTTCCATACCGAAGGCGCCGGCGGCGGCCACGCTCCGGACATCATCAAGATCGCCGGATTGCCCAACGTGCTCCCGGCATCCACCAACCCCACGCTCCCGTACACGCGGAACACCATCGAAGAGCACCTGGACATGCTCATGGTGTGCCACCACCTCAACCCGGACATCCCGGAAGACGTGGCGTTCGCTGATTCCCGCATCCGGGCCGAAACCATCGCCGCCGAAGACGTGCTCCAGGACTTGGGCATCTTCTCCATGACCTCATCGGATTCCCAGGCCATGGGCCGCGTGGGCGAAGTGGTCATCCGCACCTGGCAAGTGGCCGACGCCATGAAGCGGCAGCGGGGCGTCCTCAAGGATGCGTCAGGTGCAAGCCACGGCGCTCCGAACGGCTTGGGCGCGGAGAGCGACAACTTCCGGATCAAGCGCTACATCTCCAAATACACCATCAACCCCGCGATCGCGCAGGGAATGGCAGACTCCATCGGCTCCGTGGAAGTGGGAAAGTTCGCCGACCTCGTCCTCTGGAATCCGGCCTTCTTCGGTGTGAAGCCTGAACTGGTCCTCAAAGGCGGGCAGATCGCCTACGCGCTCATGGGCGATTCCAACGGATCCATCCCCACACCGCAGCCACGCACCATGCGCCCGATGTTCGCCACCCACGGCAAAGCGCTGCAGCAGTCGTCCATTACCTTCCTGTCCAAGGCGGCCATCGACGCCGGCGTTCCGGAAGAGCTTGGCCTTGAACGCGTCATCCGGGCGGTCTCCGGAATCCGGAACCTGAGCAAAGCGGACCTCAAGTTCAACGGGGAAACCCCCGATATCGCCGTCGACCCCGAAACCTACAAAGTGACGGTCGACGGCGAAGACGTCACCTGTGAGCCTTCCGACGTGCTGCCCATGGCCCAGCGCTACTTCCTTTTCTAGATCGCAGGAGGAGACCACATGATCATCGAAAAGATCCTCGGCAACCTGCACGAGCTGCCGCAGGCCGAGGCCGCGGCGTTGGCCAAACTCCACAAGGAGAAGGTCGTCTTACCCAGCGCCCAGCTGGTCAAACGCATCCAACGCGTCACCACGGACCACGGGAAGGAGCTCGGCATCCGCCTCCCCGCCGGATCCGGGGACCTGCGCGACGGCGACATCCTCGCCGTCGAGGAGGCGAACCTCATCGTGGTCTCCGTGCTGCCGAGCGACGTCCTGGTCATCGCCGCGCGCAGCATCTACGAAATGGGCGTAGTGGCGCACTCCCTCGGCAACAGGCACCTGCAGGCCCAGTTCTTCGACGGCGACTCCGAATACGGGGCCGAAGTCATGGTGTGCCAGTACGACCACACGGTCGAGGACTACCTCAAACACGTCGGCGTGCCTTATGACCGCCAGGAACGCGTAATGCCGGTGCCTTTCCGCCATGCTGAACACACGCACTGAGCCAGCTTCGGCTGCGGTTAACCCGGTCGGCAAGCCTCCGGTGGGTGATAGGGGCCGTGCCCGCTCCGCGGTGCCCGCCACGCCGCGGCCCCTATCACCCACCTACGCCGTCCACGTCACCTTCGGGGGGCAGCAGTGAGCTCCTATCAGCTCGCCCTCCAGCAGTTGTGCGACTCCGCTCTTCCTACCGGGGCGTTTGCTCATTCTTTGGGGTTTGAGACGTACATCGACCGTGGGGTCGTGGCTGATGAGGGGAGTTTTGGGGTTTGGCTGTCTGCGTTTGTGGGGCAGCAGTTGACTTATTCCGATGGGCTGGCCATCCGGTTCCTTTATGAAGGGGTGGATTTGGGGGAGTTGGATGCTCATTTGAGTGCTCAGCTCTTGCCTCGGCAGTTGCGGGAGGCGAGTACCAAAATGGGCGGGCGGCTGATCGAGATCGGGACCGAAGTCTTTCCCTCGGCCGAGCTGGAAGAATACCGGGCTATGGTGACCACCGGCGGGGCCGCCGGCCATCAGCCGCTGGCGTTCGCCGTCGTCGCGCGCTCGTTGGGCGTGCCGTTCGAAGAAGCGCTGGCCGCGTACCTTTTCGCGGCGGTCACCTCGCTGACCCAGAACGCCGTGCGCGCCATCCCTCTCGGCCAGAACTCCGGGCAGCGGCTGCTGCGCAAAGCGCACGACGACGTCTCTGCCGCCGTCGAACATGTCCGGCGCCTCAGTTGGGACGACTTCGGAGCCGTCAGCCCCGGCCTGGAAATTTCGCAGATGCGGCACGAATGGCAACGTGCACGCATGTTCATGAGCTAGAACCATAGGAGGACACATGTCTGAACCCATCAAGATCGGTATCGGCGGCCCGGTAGGTGCCGGCAAAACGCAGCTCGTTGAGCGCCTGACCCGCCACATGAGCCGGGAAATCTCTATGGCCGCCATCACCAACGACATCTACACGATCGAAGACGCCAAAATCCTCGCGGCCAACGGCATCCTTCCCGAAGACCGCATCATCGGCGTCGAAACCGGCGGCTGCCCGCACACCGCCATCCGCGAAGACACCTCCATGAACACGGCGGCCATCGAGGAACTCAAGAGACGCCACCACGACCTGCAGGTCATCTTCGTCGAATCCGGCGGCGACAACCTCTCCGCCACGTTCAGCCCCGAACTCGTGGACTTCTCGATCTACATCATCGACGTCGCCCAGGGCGAGAAAATCCCCCGCAAAGCCGGCCAAGGCATGATCAAGTCGGACCTGTTCATCATCAACAAGACCGACCTCGCCCCATTCGTCGGCGCAGACCTGTCCGTCATGGAACGGGACTCCAAGGAATTCCGCGGCGACAAGCCCTTCTGCTTCACCAACCTGAAGACCGACGAAGGGCTGGACAAGGTCATCGCATGGATGCGGCACGATGTCCTGATGCTCGACCTGGCGTCATGAGCACGACGGCGACGGCGGCTGAGGCGCTGGACCCGCTTGCTGGCGCTGCTTGCGGCGCTTCGCCGGATATAGAGGGCCGTGCCCGTCCCCAGCCGCTCCCAACTCTCGCAAGCTCGAGTCGGGGCCCTCGCGGCAGTGGGCCCATCGCGGTGCCCGCCACGCCGCGGCCCTCTATATCCGGCTCCGCTGCTGCTGTCGTCTCACCTCGGGGGCGCCTCGACCTCGTTGTCGCCCTTCGTGCTGGTCGTTCCGTGGCCGTGCAGCAGTTTCATCAGGGTGCCTTGCGGGTTTTGAGGCCGCACTACTTGGATGGGTCTGGGCAGGTTTGTTATGTCATGGTCAATCCGGGCGGGGCGTATTTGGGGGCGGATCTCTATGTTGTGGATGTGGAGGTCGAGGCTTGGGCTTCGCTGCTTTTGACCACTCAGTCGGCCACGAAGATCTATCGGACTCCGGGATCGTTTGCTGAGCAGCGGATGAACATCCGGCTGGGGGAGGGGGCGGAACTGGAGTTGGCGCCCGACCAGCTCATCGCCTACCGGGAGGCCAGCTATCGGCAGGATACGCACATCAGTGTGCATCCGACGTCGAGCCTCATCATGGCGGAAGTCATCACTCCGGGCTGGTCCCCGGACGGCGCTTCCTTCAAGTACCGGGAACTCCGGCTCCGGAACGAGATCCAGGTGGAGGGCAACGACGGCGCCGTGCTGCTTGCGCTCGACAACCTCCTGATCCGGCCACCCCTGGGGGATGTGACCGGAATGGGCTTCATGGAGGGGTACAGCCACCTGGGTTCGCTCGTTGTGGTGGATCCGCGGGTTGACCAGGCGCTCGCCGATGAACTGCACCGGCTGACGGCGGGGTACGAGGCGTACTCGGGCTTGTCGTTGAGCCGAACCCTTGCAGGCACGACGGGCCTGGTCCTGCGGTCCCTCTCGAACAGCACCGAGGAACTGAATCGATTGCTCGGTGCATGTACAGGCCTTCTGCGCGGACGCTGGTACGGCAGGGCACCGCTGAATCTCAGGAAGTACTGATGACGTCACTCGCGGAACTCGCCTCGATGTACCGGTGGCGTGAGCATCTCCCGATGAAGTCCCGCCTCGCGTTCATGTTCGGCTCCGTCGTCCTCCTGCACCTTGCCGCCGTCGTACTCCTGTTGGTGGGTGGCGCCAGTGGCGGGCAGCCGCTGGCGCTGGGTCTCGTGCTGACGGCTTATGTGGCCGGTATCAAGCACAGTTACGACTGGGACCACATCGCGGCGATCGACAATTCCACCCGAAAGTTCGTGGCACAGCGCAAGGACCCCGTGAGTGTCGGCTTTGCCTTCAGCCTGGGCCACAGCTCCGTGGTGATCCTGGCCGGTGTGATGGTGGTTGGGGGCGCCAGCCTTGTGGGCCAGCTCATGGAGGACGGCACCACCGGACACCTCGTGCTGGGGCTGATCGGCAGCGGCGTGTCCGGGATGTTCCTGCTGGCCATGGGTATCTTCAACGGGTCGGCGTTCCTCCGTACGATTCAGCTGTACCGCGCCGCCCAGGCCGGCGGCGCGATCGCCGTCGACGACCTCGAAACCAAAGGGTTCATGGCGCGGCTCTTGGCCAAGCCGCTATCCAAGGTCCAGCGTCCGCGGAACATCTACGTGATCGGGTTCTTGTTCGGGCTTGGATTCGACACCGCCACCACCATCGGGCTGCTGGTGCTCACGACGGCGGCGTCGCTCGCGGGCGTGTCTGTTCTTGCCCTCCTGGCGCTGCCGCTGGCCTTCACCGCGGCGATGACCCTTTGCGATTCCATCAACGGTGTGGCCATGATGCGGATGTACAAATCCGCCATCCACGATCCCCAGCGCAAGCTTGGATTCAACGCCATTATCACCGGTATCTCGGCCTTTTCGGCGCTCTTCATCTCGGTCATCACACTGGGCGGTTTCCTCAATGCGGCCTTTGGACTGAGCGATCCGGTCACCACGTGGCTGGGCGAAATAGACCTCGGTGACGCCGGGCTGGTGCTGATTGGGCTGTTCGCCGTCGTGTGGGTGGTTGCGGCCCTGCGGTTCCGGGCGGCGCGGCGCCGCTAGCCGGGCTGGAGCCACTGCAGAAGGCGATCCAACGGCCACGTCGTGATGATGCGATCGGCGGGTACCCCGTTGGCTTCCGCCCGCTCCGCACCGTACTGCAGGAAGTCGAGCTGGCCGGGGGCATGTGCGTCACTGTCGATGCTGAAGAGGCAGCCGGCATCGAGGGCAATTTGAATCAATTCGTCCGGCGGGTCCTGGCGTTCGGGCCGCGAATTGATCTCGACGGCGACCCTGTGTTCCGCGCACGAGGCGAACACCTCTTCGGCGTCGAACTCCGATGGGGGTCGCGTTCCTCGCGATCCCTTCACCAAGCGGCCGGTGCAGTGCCCGAGGACGTTCGTGTGCGGGTTTTCGATGGCAGTGAGCATCCGCCGGGTCATGGGCCGTTTGTCCGACCTGAGCTTCGAGTGGACACTGGCCACTACAACGTCCAGTTGGCTCAGCAGTTCCGCGGACTGGTCCAGCTCTCCGTCTTCAAGGATGTCCACTTCGATGCCGGCCAATAGCCGAAAGCCCGACTCTTGCCCGTACCGTTCGTTGATTCCATCCACAACGGTGAGCTGCTCCATCAAGCGCTCGGGGCTGAGCCCGTTGGCGATAGTGAGGTTGGGGGAGTGATCGGTTAATGCAATATATTCCCGACCGAGTATACGAGCCGCGTCGGCCATAACCTCAATCGGCGAGCCGCCGTCCGACCAGTTGCTGTGGCTATGCAGATCGCCCCGGAGCTCGGCGTTCAGCTCGTGTCCACCGTTGACCAAAGGTTCGGCGCCGCGACGGCGGAGGTTCTCAAGGTAGTCGGGAACAGCGCCGCCCAGGGCCTGGCTGATCACCTCGAAGGTCCGGCTGCCGATTCCCTTGGTCCGCTTGAGGCGGCCATCCTTGAGCCGGGCAGTCAGTTCCTCGTGGCTCAGTCCGGCGATGACTCCCGCAGCCCGGCGGAAGGCCTGGACCTTGAAGCTGTCCGCGAGTTCCCGTTCCAGCCAGAAGGCGGTTTCATTGAGCGCGTCGATGGCGTCCATGGCTCAATCATGTACCACGCCGCGCCCATACGTATGTGAGCGAGGGTTCGGATTTTGGTGGTTGTTTGTGAGCGAGGGTTCGGGACTTCGGACGCCCGCTCGGATATGCGGGTGTTTCGACCGACGCTCGCTCACGTATGCGGGTGTTTCGACCGACGCTCGCTCAGATCATGTGAGCGAGGGTTTCGGAATGGGGGCGTCATGCTGCCGGAATAAGTGGGACGGCCATCACCGCCCTGCAATAATCGGAACCAGTTGCCTCGCTTGAGTTGCACGCGGGGCGGTATGCACCTTCGGACGAATCACATCGCAGACGAGGCGGACATGACCAACACTCCCATCCAGCAGGCCACCGACACCACGGCGATTCCACCCGCTACCAACCCCGCCATTGACGAGGACCTGCTTCACCGGCTCGCGGATGCTCACGGCGTCGGGACGTCGTTCCATGGCTGGGATGGGCTGCAGCACGACGTTTCGCCCACCACGTTGATCCAGGTGCTTGGTGCCCTTGGGGTCGCCGCCCATTCCGACGAGCAGATCGAAGCGGCCCTTGCGGACGCGGAAGTGGCGCCGTGGCGGCGGATGCTGCCGCCCGCCGTCGTCGTCCAAGAAGGAACGACGGCGGCTGTCCACGTCCACGTCCGCGACGGTTCGCCGGCCCGCCTGACGATCTCGCTCGAGGACGGAACGGAACTTGCCGCCGTTCAACAGGAGGACTGGGCGCCGCCGCGCGACGTTGATGGAGTGCCCACAGGCCGTGCAACGTTTGAGGTTCCGGCCGGTTTGCCGCTCGGCTGGCATTCGCTCACGGCCGAGTCCGACGGCGTGACGGCCACCGCCGCGCTCGCCGTGGTTCCAGCCTCGTTGCAGACGGCGGCAGGGCTTGAGGAACGACGGGGCTGGGGACTCGCCACGCAACTGTACTCGGTACGCTCGAAGCGCTCATGGGGTATCGGGGATTTCGCGGACCTTGCCGATTTGGCATCGTTAGCCGGCGCGCGAGGGGCCGACTACGTCCTGGTGAACCCACTGCATGCCGCAGATCCGGTGCCTCCCATTCAAGCATCGCCGTACTCTCCCTCCACCAGGCGATTCTTCAACCCCCTCTACATCCGGGTCGAATCCATTCCCGAATTGGCATACGTTAAGCCTCGCAAGCGCGCCACGGTGGACCGGCTGTTGGACCACGTCCACGCGCTCAACAAGGACGCCGAACGGCTGGACCGGGACCAGATCTTTGCCGCGAAGCTCGCTGCCTTGGAACTCCTTCACACGGTCAAGCTCTCTCCGGCCCGGCAACGCGCCTTTGAGGAGTTCTGCCGCGAGTCCGGCCCCGGCCTGGACGATTTCGCCCTTTGGTGCGCGATCCGTGAAGACCGGTCGCCGGACGACCCCTTCTGGCAGGACCCCGCGGCCACCCTCGGTTCGCCCAAGGTCGAGTCGATGCGCCAGGCTTTGGCCGACCGGATCGGTTTCCACCGCTGGCTTCAGTGGATCTGCGATGAGCAACTCGAGTCGGCCCAGGTCGCGGCGAAGCGATCCGGCATGCGGTTGGGAGTAGTGCACGATCTCGCCGTCGGGGCGGACTTGAGCAGCGCCGACGCCTGGACCCTGCGCAGCAGCTTCGCACCGGGCGTCAGCGTGGGCGCACCGCCGGACATGTACAACCAGCTGGGCCAGAACTGGAACCAGCCGCCGTGGCACCCGGTCCGTCTGGCAGAGGCGGGCTACGCGCCCTTGCGCGCGATGCTCTCCACCGTCCTTCGCCATGCCGGTGGAATCCGCGTGGACCACATCTTGGGGCTGTTCCGCCTGTGGTGGGTGCCCGCCGGCAACTCGGCCGGCGACGGCGCCTATGTCCGCTACGACCACGAGGCCCTCATCGGCATCCTCGCTTTGGAAGCGCATCGCGCGGGTGCCGTGGTCATCGGCGAAGACCTGGGCGTCTTTGAGCCGTGGGTGCGGGACTACCTTGCCGCCCGCGGCATCCTGGGCACCTCGATCCTCTGGTTCGAGTACGACGGCGACTCGCCGCTCCCGCCCGAACGCTACCGAACGCAGGCCCTCGCCAGCGTCAACACCCACGACCTCCCTCCGACTGCGGGGTACCTCGCCGGCGATCACGTGGAACTCCGCAGCCAACTGGGTTTGCTTGAACGGAGCGTGGCCGAGGAACGGGCCGAGCACGAGGCCAGCCTGGACAAGATGATGGGGTTGCTGCGGGAACGCGGCCTGCTGCCGGCCGACGGAAAGGTGCTTGGCGAGGAACAGGTCATTGAGGCGCTCCATCGCTTGCTGGCCCTCGCGCCATCGGTCCTGCTCGGCGTTGCGTTGGTGGACGCCGTGGGGGAGCGGCGTGTGCAGAACCAACCGGGAACGACGTCGGAGGTCTACCCCAATTGGCAAGTACCGCTGGCCGACGACCACGGCCGCGCGGTGCTGATCGATGACCTTGACGCGAACCCGCGGTTCAACTCCCTGCTGGCGGCAGTGGACGAGGCTGTGCGGGGATAGGCAACGCATCGAGACGTGAGTTCTCGCCTCTTTGGCCCTCCCCACGACGCTCGCTCACCTTTGGGCCTTTTCCCTCGAACGCTCGCTCACCTTGGTGAGCGAGCGTTCCCGATTTTGGCCGCATTTGTGAGCGAGCGTCGCTGTTTTGGCCCGTCAGGGGGCGATGACCAAAACGGTAGGGGAACCCACGTCCACCTGCTCGAGGACATCCCCCGGTATACCCGTGGCAGGGTTCAGTGCAAAGGTTGTGACTTGGTTGGAACGCTCGTGCGCCACATGGAGCCAGCCGTCGCGGACCAGGTGATGGCGGGGCCAGTCTCCCCCGCCGGGCACGTCAGCCACGGGCCGGAGCCGGGTTCCGCTGCCTTCGACAGCCAATACCGAGATCCGGTTGGAACCGCGGATGCCCGTGTAGACGAAGCGATGGTCCGGGGAAAGCGCGATTTCCGCTGCCGCGTCGCCGTCGGCGGCTCCACCGGCTGTCGCAGGGCCGCGACGGTGGAGCGCAAAGCGGCCGTCCGCGCCCGGCAGGAGCACCACCACTTCGATGGAGTACTCGGTCACCACGAAGACTGCGTCGACGGAGGGGTGCTGGACCAAGTGTCGCGGGCCGCTGCCCATCGGGAGCGCGACTTCGTGGTCCTTGAGGAGGCCGGTGTCGGGGAAGTAATTCCACACCCGTACGAGGTCGAAGCCGAGGTCGGTGGTCATGATCCGGCCGTCCTCGAGCATGAGGCTTGCATGGGCACGGCTCACCCGGGGTCCGCCCGTGGCGATGTCGAGGCCGCCTTCGACACCGGCGTGCGGGTCTTTCGCCGGCGGTGCGGCAAAGCGCGAGGTGATGCCGCCGTCGTCGTCGAGCCCGTACAGCAAAACGTTGCCGTCGCCCCAACAGGCGACCACGATGAAACGTGCGGAAGGGTCGACGGCGACGTGGCAGGCCGCAGCTCCGGCTGGCCAGGCCTCGCCGAGCGGCTCGAGGCCGAACAGCCCGGTCCGCCGGTACGCCCGGACCGTCTGCGCGGCCTCGGCCACTGCATAGACCACTGGCAGCGTGGGATGAACGGCAAGGAACGACGGCGACGGCGCTTCGACGGCGGTGCCCAGCCAACTCAGGCTGCCATCTTCGCGCGCGGCGACTGCCCCAATGCCCAATCCGTTCCCGTCGCTGTCCGCGGTGTACGCGCCCGTCCAGATGAGCGTTCCGTCGATGTTCTCTGCCATGCCGTCCTCAGTGTTGGTGAGTGAAACCTGTATCAGTGTCCCTGTACGTCAGAGTCGACACCGGCATCGGCGCCCGCGTCCAAAGTGGCGATCGCGGACAGGTCGTCATGATCCAAAGCGAAGCCGAAAACGTCCAGGTTTTCCTTCATGCGCGCGGGGTTGGCGGACTTCGGGATGGCGACGAGCCCCTCCTGGACGTGCCAGCGCAACACCACCTGACCGGGAGTCTTTCCGTGTTTCTTCCCGATGGCGGCCAGCACCGGGGCATTCAGGAGATCGCGGCCGGCCCCCAACGGACTGTACGATTCTGTGGCGATGCCATGGTTGCCGTTGAAGGCACGCTCATCGATTCGGGTGATGGATGGCGAGATTTGGATTTGGTTGACGGCCGGCACCACCGAGGTTTCCTCGAGGAGCCGCTCAAGGTGCGAGGGCTTGAAGTTGGACACGCCGATCGAACGCACCTTCCCCTCAGCCTGGAGCCGCTCGAATGTCTCCCAAGTGGATACGAATTCATTCCGTTGGGGGAGCGGCCAATGGATCAACAAGAGGTCCACATAGTCCAGCCCGAGGCGCTTGAGGGATCCTTCAAGGCCCTCGACGGCGCGATCGCGGCCCTGGTGGGTGCCGTCCAGTTTGGTGGTGATGAACAGTTCCTCCCGCGGGACCCCGCAGTCCCGCACGCCTTGCCCGACGCCGGCCTCGTTACCGTAGCGGTACGCCGTGTCGACGTGCCGGTAGCCAAGCTCGACGGCGGACACCACCGCCGTGGCGACCTGGGCGTCGTCGAGGGGCCAGGTTCCGAGGCCGATCTGCGGAATGGCATTACCGTCGTTGAGCCTGACAGTCGGAGCAAGTGCCATGGTCCTGTCCTTTCAGTTGCTAGATCGGCCTCCGTGCCCATTGGACCATTTGATCGCTGAGTTTCATGAAGTCCTGGTCCACGTGCTTGATGCCTGGATGTTCATCATGCCACCGGACGATCTCCCGTGCGCCCGCCGCGAACGGAATTTCTGCCCGATACCAGGGCACCAGCGTTTTGATCTTGGTGTTGTCGAAGACCACGGAGTGGGACCTGTCCCCGAGAAGCCCAGGGCCAAGCTCCGGGGAGTGCGCTGCAATGGTGTCCGAGGCGATGTGCACCAGTTCGGGTTCCGGCACCCCTGCCGCTGTGGCGAAGAGCCGGTATACCTGGTCCCACGGGAGTGCTTCGTCCGAGGTGATGGTGTAGCTTTCACCCACAGCCTGCGGCCGGCCGAGGAGGCCGACGAAAGCGACTGCAAAATCATCCGCGTGCGTGAGGGTCCACAGCGAGGTACCGTCGCCGTGGACTATCACGGGCAGGCCTTCCCGCATCCGATGGATGTCCGTCCAGCCGCCCAGGAGGGCGATCCGCGTGCGGTCGTAGGTGTGCGAAGGCCGGACGATGGTCACGGGGAATCCTTCGTCGCGGTAGGCGCGGACGAGAAAGTCTTCGCACGCGATCTTGTCCTGGGAGTACTTCCAGAACGGGTTCCTGAGCGGGGTCGATTCGAGGATCGGCAAGTGTGCGGGTGGCTTCTGGTAGGCCGAGGCCGAACTGATGAACACGTACTGACCGGTCCGGCCGCGGAACAGCTCCACCGCGGCGGCCACATGCTCCGGCGTGAAAGAGATGAAGTCCGCGACGACGTCGAACTCGCGGCCGTTCAGCACCTCCGCCACCTCGGCGGGGTTGCGGATATCCGCCTGCAGCAATTCCGTGCCCGGAGGGGCCGGCCTTTCCGAGCTCACTCCGCGATTGAGCACGGTGAGCCGATGACCCAGCGCGACGGCGCGCTCCGCCGCCGCCGCGCTGATGGTCCCGGTCCCGCCGATGAACAGCAGGCGCAACGGTGCCGACGTCACCACGCGTAGTCTTCCGGCGCGGTCCGGTGGCCCGGGAAGATGTCGTCGAGCCGCTTGAGGGCATCGGCGTCGAGGGTGACATCCAAAGCCCTGATGGCGGCTTCCAACTGCTCCTGCGTGCGCGGACCCACGATCGGCGCGGTTACAGCCGGCTGGTGGAGCAACCAAGCCAAGCCAACGTCGCCGGGTTCGTAGCCAAGGTCGTCGGCGAGGTCCTCGTACTGGCGGATCTGGTCTTCATGCTTCTTCAGGGTCTCCGCCGCGCGGCCCTCAAGGCGACGGACGCCGTCGCGTTCCTTCTTCAGCACCCCGCCCAAGAGCCCGCCGTGAAGCGGCGACCACGGGATGAGCCCGAGGCCGTACTGCTGGGCCGCCGGGATGACTTCCAGTTCGACGTTGCGGGTGAGCAGGTTGTAGATGGACTGCTCGCTCACGAGTCCGTTGTAGCTGCGCCGTGCGGCAGCCTCCTGGGCCTGGGCGATGTGCCAGCCAGCGAAGTTGCTGCTTCCGGAATACAGGATCTTGCCCTGCTGGACCGCTACCTCGATGGCCTGCCAGATCTCGTCC
This sequence comes from Arthrobacter sp. FW306-1B-G06A, assembly GCF_058781765.1. Taxonomy (NCBI): domain Bacteria; kingdom Bacillati; phylum Actinomycetota; class Actinomycetes; order Micrococcales; family Micrococcaceae; genus Arthrobacter; species Arthrobacter sp. FW306-1B-G06A. The sequence continues at coordinate 40,660 of NZ_JBYSXB010000018.1, forward strand.
CACGGCGTGTTCCGGTCCACGTGGTGGAACTGGTAGACGTCGATGTAGTCGGTCTGCAGGCGCTTGAGGCTGGCGTCCAAGGCGCGCCGGATGTTGAGGGCGGAGAGCTTGGACTCGTTGGGGCGGTCAGTCATGGTTCCGTAGAGCTTGGTGGCGAGGACGACGCGCTCGCGGCGCTCGCCGCCCTTGGCGAACCAGCGGCCCAGGATTTCCTCGGTCCAACCCCGGTTGTCGTGGCCGCCGTAGACGTTGGCGGTGTCGAAGAAGTTGATGCCCGAGTCCAGGGCCGAGTCCATGATGGAATGCGCTGCGGATTCCTCCGTCTGCGGGCCGAAATTCATGGTTCCGAGGCACAAGCGGGAGACGCTGAGCCCTGAACGGCCCAAGTGGGTGTACTGCATGGTTTTGGGTTCCTTACGCTGGTGGTTTCTACATTTGGCTGAAGGACGCGACGGCGGGGTCCGCGCCGAGGCGCGTACCGGCGTCGAGCGCGCTGATGGCTGCCAGTTCGTCCGGGGTGAGCTGCAGCGCTGCCGCCGCGAGGTTCTGGCGGATCCGCTCGGGGTGGACGGACTTGGGGATGACGATGTTGCCGGTTCCGAGGTGCCAGGCCAGCACGATCTGTGCGGGGGTGACACCGTGCGTTTCGGCAAGTTCGGCGACCGTTGGCGACCCCAGATCCGCTCCTTGCCCCAGCGGGCTATACGCCTCGACGGCGATTCCGCGCGAGCGGCTCTTCGCCGCCAGTTCCCGCTGTTGGAAGGTCGGGTGCAGCTCGATCTGGTTGACGGCGGGAACGACGTCGGCGAACTCGAGCAGGGTGTCGAGATGATCCTGCAAGAAGTTGGAGACGCCGATTGCCCTGGCGCCGCCGTCGGCATGGATCTTTTCGAGTGCCTTCCACGCATCCACGAACAAGCCTTGAGACGGGACGGGCCAGTGGATCAGGTAGAGATCGATGACGTCCAGGCCGAGTTCGCGGCGGCTGTGGTTGAATGCCGCCGCGGCCCGGCCCTGTTCGCCGTTGCGGAGTTTGGTGGTGATGAAGAGTTCTTCCCGGGCGATGCCGGAAGCCTTGATTGCCGCGCCGACACCGGATTCGTTCCGGTAGGCCGCGGCGGTGTCGATGTGCCGGTAACCGGCCTCCAGAGCGTCCTCCACGGCCTTCTGGGTCTCGGCAGGCGGGACCTGGAAGACGCCGAAGCCGAGCTGGGGGATGGTGACCGAGTTGTTCAGGACGAGCCCGGGAACGGTGGAATTCTGAGCGTTGGACATGTCTTGCCCTTTCGTCACTGGTGGGTGGATTGCCTGACTGGCTTTTTCGAGCCTATGCACTTTCGGCACAACAATCAGTAGTTTTGACGCCCCCTGTTTTTCCTAGGACTCGGAGTCCTACCTTGGCCGTAGAAACAAGCCCTGAGGGAAGGAAGAATAGGCACATGGGTCAAAGTGCCGAGTTCGGAAAGTTCCTCAAAGCCATGCGTGCCCGGATGTCGCCGGAGGACGCCGGTTTGCCGGAAGCGTCCGGCGCGCGCCGCGTTCCAGGGCTGCGCAGGGAAGAGATTGCCCGCTTGGCCGATGTCAGCACGGACTACTACACCCGCCTCGAACAGGGCCGCCATATCCATCCTTCGCGGGCGGTCCTCGAATCGGTGTCGCGGGCTCTTCGCTTGGACTCAAGCGAGCACACCCACATGATGGACCTGCTTGAGCACTGCGCGTCGACTGCCAAGGCGCCGACTCCCGCACCACGGGTGCGGCCGGCCTTGCGCCAACTTCTGGACGCCGTGGGCGACGTTCCGGCGCTCCTGCTTGGCCGGCGCAGCGACGTGCTCGGAGCCAATCGCATGGCGGTCTTGCTGTTTGCCGACTTCCCGTCCATGCCTCCCGCCGAGCGGAACCTCACTCGCTGGCTGATCCTGGACCCGCAGGCACGCGAACTGTTCCGGGACTGGAAGACGGTTGCCGCGGAAGCCGCCGGCTCCCTGCGTGCGGATACCGGGCGGCACCCCGACGATCCACAAGCGAACCAGCTCGTGGGCGAACTCGCCGTGAACAGCGAACATTTCCGCCAATGGTGGGCAGGGCATCGAGTGGCCGCGCGCTCGGCCGGCACGGTCCGCTTGCACCACCCCACGGTGGGGGACGTGGAACTGAACTTCGAGAATCTGGCGCTGCCGGAGGACCCGGACCAGGTCCTGCGGGTCTATTCAGCGAAGGCGGGTTCGCCGTCGGATGATGCCTTGAAATTGCTGGGCAGCTTTGGTGCGGGAACGGCGTTTGGTGCCGGAACGACGTTTGCTGCCGGAACGGCGCCGGGCGCGGAGTTGTCCGAGCGTCATGCGATGGACGAGAGCTGAGGGAGTTTCAGCCAAAAGTGCTCCACGTCACTGTGCTGCTGCATAGTGAATCAGCGTGATTCTGTCTATGTGCCCATTGGGCGGCTTTTGAATCGCGTTTACGCTGAATCCAGACCTTTTCGCATATCAAGGATGGAATTCAACGATGAAACGCATCGCGCTGCTGAGGGAACGGGCAACCACCGCCGGGTCCGCGGGATCCACGGGCTCGCATTGCCCGGCATCCGGTCAGTGGAGCCCCGAAGGTGAACCCCACGTGGTGCACACGTTCTTCGAAGGCCACGTCTTCCCGGCCCATAACGGTGCGGCAACGGTCTGGCACCGCCAGTACCTGGTAGCCGAGTCCCGATGAGTCCCGAAACCTTGGGGGCGTGGGGCCCAAGCCACTTGACGACGTCGGCGCAACGGCCCGCTGGAGCGGCACTTCGCTTGCCGCCGTCGAAATGGTCGGAGCTCAGCCGCGGCGAAACCGTCTGGATCCACGAGGACAAATGGGGCTTCGACGCCGGCCTTGTGGACGAAGTTTCGTCGGACCAGGAATTCCTGTGGATCGAATTTGCCGGCCGTGGCCGGCGACTCCTCTGTGGCGGTGACCCCGTCCAAGTCTGGACCCGCGGGTGAGTCCAGCCTCGCAACTGATGGCCGCCAGCCTTTCCACAGAAAGGCTGGCGGCCATCGTCGTTTTGGGGGGTTTTGGGGCTTCTTAACGCTCCAGGCGGAATCCGAGCTTGATGGTTACTTGCCAGTCGGCAACGGCGCCCTCGCTAAGATGGCCGCGGATTTCCTTGACCTCGAACCAGTCGAGGTTCCGGAGGGTCTGGCTCGCGGCCGCAATGCCGTTCCTGATGGCGGCGTCGACGCCCTCGGACGAAGTTCCAACAATTTCGGAAACGCTATATGTGTGGTCAGCCATTCTTGCTCCTCATGATCGTCCTTGATGCCTGAACTGCGGGCCTGGCAGGCCGTGAAAGCAGACTAGCCGACGCAGGGCCGGCGGACTAGGGGTCTGGTCCCCTCCGACGCTCGCTCACATATACGGCCCTTTCGGCGGACGCTCGCTCACCTATGACGCCAAACGGCGGAACGCTCGCTCACTGATGAGGCCAGGATCATCGGCAGCAAAACTGTGGGTGAGATGGCAGTGGCAGCAGCGTGCAACGCCTCCTCATTTCCCCCGTACCCCCAGAGCGCGAAAAAGGTGGAAATTCCATGCTCAGCGGCTCCCGCGACGTCATAACTTCTGTCGCCGACCATTGCCGGGTTGGAGATATCGATGCCCAGGGAGGCAAGGCGGAGCAGTGCTTCACCGATGACTTCCGCCTTGGTCGCCCGTCTTTCAACGTCCGATGCCCCGCATATGGTGATGAAGTTGCTTTCGATTCCAAAGCGTCGTGCGAGTCGTAGTGCTTGATCTTCCACTTTGGACGTGGCAACAGCCATGGGGATACCGGCTGAGTGTAGTTGCTCCAGCAGTTCTTTGACTCCTTCGTAGAGGCTCGATTGCTCAGCGCCGTGATCCGCGTATGCCTTGCGATAGTGTTGGAGGGCTCTCTGGGCTGTCGCTTCGTCAATCCCGGAGACTGCCCTGAACGATTCGACCATCGGTGGCCCGACAAACCTGAGTAGTTCGTCCGGCCTCGGGACCGGCGCTCCCACGGATTCCAAAGCCCGGGCAGCACTTGAGGTAACACCTGGGGCAGAGTCGATAAGTGTTCCGTCCATGTCGAACAGGACGCAGGTGATGGCGCCGAACGTTGGATGGCTGTGATGCGGAAGTATCATCTTTTCTGGAGCTTTCGGTTGTGGATCGGGTTCTGCTTGGGTTGTGCACAGGGATTACTTTTTGAAGGGTGGGCATGGACCGCGTGAGTCTCGATCACATAGACCAGAGGATCCTTGCGGAGCTCACCAAAAACGCACGCATTAGTCATGCCGAACTGGCGAGCAAAGTCCTGCTTTCAAGGAATGCTGTGCGCCAGCGCGTCGACCGGATGGAACGGCAAGGATACATCCAGGGATATACGCTGGTTGCTGGCCTACCCGGGCAAGGGTCCGTCTCGGCTTTCCTTATGGTCTACCGGAAGGACCGGGTGCGTGGTTCGGATGTCATTGCTGTTTTGCGGTCCATTCCGGAAGTGGTTTTGTGCGACGTCGTCAGCGGGGACTTTGATCTTCTCGTGAGGCTTGAAGCCCGGTCCTTGGAGAGAATCCAAGAGATCTGGGAGCAGATCGCCGCACTTCCGGGCGTCACGGATACCGTGACGGCCATGACGCTTTCCAGTCTCATCCGGCGTGGCGCAGTGCCGACCGCGTGAGGAGTTGGCGATCAGACCGCTGATATGCGGGTACCCCTGACCGGAAGCGCAGCCGATTCAAGCATCGATTGAGCGGTGGCACGGTCCAGGAGGTTCTTGCCGGTAACGACGTCGAGAACCGGTGATCCGTCCCGCAGGGCTTCCTTGGCGACCGCCGCCGCGGCCGCGTAGCCGATGGCCGGAACCAGTGCCGTTGCAAGGCCCACCGAAGCTGCCGTCTGGCGGGCGAGGCGGTCGGTGTTCGCTTCGATGCCTTCCATGCAGTGTGTGCGGAGAACGCGAGCTCCTTGTTTGAGCCATGAAACGGCTTGAAGCAGGACGTGAGCGATGACAGGTTCGAAGGCATTGAGTTGGAGTTGGCCATTGTCTGCAGCCATCGTTACCGCGGTGTCCGCTCCGGCAACCGCGAAAGCGATCTGATTCATGGTCTCGGGGATGACAGGGTTCACCTTTCCGGGCATGATGGACGACCCCGCTTGACGGGGAGGCAAGGTGATCTCGCCAAAGCCATTCTGCGGTCCGCTGGACAGCAATCGGAGGTCACTGCTGATCTTGGATAGCTTGATTGCGGTCCGTTTGAGCATGCCCGACACGTGCATGAAAACTCCGACGTCGGACGTCGCCTCAACCAGATCGTTGGCAGGAAGGACGTCGACGCCGGAAACTTCGGAGAGTGCCCGCAGCACCAGTTGCTGATAACCCGGTTCGGCGGTAATGCCGGTGCCGATGGCGGTGGCCCCCAGGCTGCATTCGCGCATCAGATCGGTGGACTCCAGGAGCCGGGAGCGATCTTCCTCCAACGTGGCGGCGAAGGCATTGAACTCCTGCCCCAGGGTCATCGGGACAGCATCCTGAAGCTGGGTCCTACCCATCTTCACGACATCGGCAAATTCGGCACCCTTGTTTCTGGCGGTTTCGGCAAGCTTGTCCAATTCCTGGTTGAGTTCCGCGATGGCGAAAATGAGGGCCAGCTTGATGGCGGTTGGATAAGCGTCATTGGTGGATTGGCAACGATTGACATGGTCGATGGGGTGCAGGTGCTGGTAGTCGCCGAGGCGCTGGCCTAGTTTTTCCAGCCCGAGGTTCGCGATCACTTCATTCGCGTTCATATTCGTGCTGGTGCCGGCCCCTCCTTGGATGACGTCAACGCAGAACTGTTCGAGGTGATGCCCTTCCTGGATTTCCCGGCACGATTCGCGGATTGCTGCCGCCTGCCGGGGCGAGAGCACCCCAAGTTCGCAGTTGGCCTGCGCCGCGGCGTTCTTGATCATTGCCAGGGAGCGTACCAAGTGCGGATGCCTGGAGATCGGAATGCCGCTGATGGTGAAGTTTTCCAATGCCCGGGCAGTGTGTGCTCCCCAGTAGGCGTTGGCGGGTACGGGAATGTTCCCGAGCGAATCGGTCTCGATGCGGCTCGCCATGGCCCTATGTCCCGCGGTTCTTGATGCAGACGACTTTGGGCTGGGTCATCTCTTCGTAAGCAAAATGGACACCTTCCCTGCCGAGGCTTCCGTATTTGGAACCCCCGAACGGCATGCCGTCGAACCGATAGTCCGAGGAATCATTGATCATGACTCCGCCTGCGTCGATCCGGCGCGCGGCGTCCATGGCGTTGCTCAGGGAGTCCGTGAAAATGCCGGCGTGAAGGCTGAATTCGATGGCATTTGCTACTTCAATGGCTTCTTCGAACGTATTGAAAGCATGCAGCATGACAACAGGCCCGAACACTTCTTCCCTCCACAGCCTGCTGTCCGCCGGGACCGCTTCCAGCACAGTCGGCTCAAGCACATTGCCTACCGTCACGTTGCCTGCGAGAAGTGCAGCGCCGTCATGGATGGACTCATCGAGCTTGGCTTTGAGTTCGTCTAACGCAGCGGGGCTGATCATCGGCCCGACGTCCGTCCGCTCATCCGACGGATCTCCGGATACCAATCGGGCTGTCGCTTCCAGGAAGCGCTGGCGGAAATCGGCGTACAACGGTGTGGCTACAAGGATTCGCTGCACCCCCACGCAGTTCTGGCCAGCGGCCCAGAACGCTCCGGAGACGCAAGATTCCACGGCGTCGTCAATGTCAGCATCGCTCAGGACGATGACAGGTGCGTTTCCGCCCAGGTCCATGGAAAGCTTCTTCAGGCCGGCGGCGCGGGCAATGCTTTCCCCAGTGGAGAACCCGCCGGTAAAGGACACCATTCTCACATCCCGGGACCGGATGATGGTTTCGGCTACCTCCCGATCCCCGTGAACAACAGTCAGGACTTCAGGCGAAAGCCCAGCATCCACGAGGGCGTCCGCGAGGAGTTGGGCCGACAGGGGAGTCAGGGCGGAGGGCTTGAGGACCACTGCGTTGCCTCCGGCAATGGCCGGACCGATCTTGTGCGCCACGAGATTGAGGGGGTCGTTGAAGGGCGTGATCGCTGCAATGATGCCAAGCGGTTCGCGCGAGTACCATCCGGTCCGGTCTTCCGAGCCCTCGTATGAGTCAAAGGGAATGACCTCTCCGGCGTTCCGGCGCGCTTCGGCCGCGGACAGGCGAAGGGTATTGACGGCTCGCAATACTTCCTTTCGGGCCTGGCGGATGGTCTTGCCTGACTCGGCAACAATGGTCCGGGCGAACTCTTCGCTTCGCCGTTCGATGTCGGTGGCAGCAGTGTCGAGGATTTTCCCCCGGGTGTTGCGGGACAGTGCCCGTGCTTTTCGCGCGCCGGCCCGGGCCACTTCGAGCACGGCGTCGGCGGCACAAGCGTCGGTCAGGGGGACCGTGCCGACGATCCTGCCATCGTAGGGGCTCGTCACTTCACGGAATCGTGGCAGCACCATTTCCGTGGCGCAGAGTGTGGACTCAGACATGTGCTGCCGCCCCTGTCTTTGCTGAGTGGATGGCGATGATGTCTGAGAGCAAGGCGTAGGCGGTCTCCACGCGACCTGCTCCAGGTCCCGATACGGTAACCGGGCCAAGTAGATCGGTATCGAAGGAGACGGCGTTCGTAGCGCCCGAAACGCCGGCAAGTCCGTGGTCAAGGGGCACCGCGACCGGGGCTACACCTGCGGTGACGGTCCCGTCAGGATTCCGTCGTGCCGAACCGACGAGCTTCCAGCGGCGTCCGTTCCGGGATGCCGTTCGGACATCTTCCGCCGTGACCGTCGAGATCCCTTGCCGCCGGACGTCCTTGAGTTCGATGCCCGCGTCAAGCAGTTCGTTGGCGAGGATGAGGACCTTGAGCTGGACATCGTAGCCCTCGATGTCTGCTGCTGGGTTCGCCTCGGCGTAACCGAGTTCCTGTGCCTCGCTGACGGCAGCTTCGAAGTCCAGGCCGGCTTCCATCCGACCGAGCACGTAATTGCTGGTTCCGTTGAGAATGCCTTCGAAACCATTCAACCGGAGTCCTGAAAACATCTTCTTCGCCAAACGGATCACCGGCGTGCCACTCATGACGGCTCCTTCGTATTCGAAGTAGACGCCATTTTGCGCGGCCAGGGAATTCAGTTCGGCCCCACGGAGGGCAACCGGTCCTTTGTTCGTGGTGCAGAGGCTCTTGCCCGATTCGAGGGCCCACCGCACATGGGAGACCGCAGGTTCGCCGTCGTCGGGGTTTGTGAAGGTGGCTTCGCAGATGATGTCTGCTGTGCACGAGCGGATGACCGACTCATTGTTGGTGTCCGCGGATCCCCCGTGTTCGGCGAAGGTTTCGCTCCCGCCGCCAAGGCCCAGGGCCATGGAGAGGTCGATACCATCAGGCTGGACCAGGGATCCGAGGCGAAGGTCGGTGATTGCCACGACCCGGAGGCCAAAGCCCAGCCCGGAACGAAGTGCCTCATTGCGTGTTGCGATCAGTTCGGCCAGGGTCCTGTTGACGCCGCCAAAGCCGATCAGGGCAATGTCATAGGTGGTCATGCTGCTCCTTCAGTCAGTTACATCGGTCCTCCAATATTGACCGGATTCCATGTCAGCCAGGGCATGTGATTCCGGCCGAAGAATAGGGCGAATCGACCATCCGCATAGCGATTCGACATCAGCGCCCGCAAGTAACATGCGTGCAACATGTGCATGCCCAAATGTTTTTAATGACCAATTCGACTACGCTGTGTTATCTTCATCACCATCCCCTTGCGCACCTCCGGCAATCCGGATCACCCCTCGACCCCCGAGGTATCACGCGCATTCTTCGCACCGATTCGACCACCAACCTGACCACCGACCCCGGAGGCACCATGGAATCCTCATTACCCGTCGCGCTAGAACCACAGCTCTCATCCCCTCCGTCGTCTGAATCCGGGCTACGCCGGTCCATGGGGCCCAGGCACCTCGTCATGATCGCCATGGGCGGGGTGATCGGCTCCGGACTTTTCTTGAGTTCCGGCTACACGATCTCCCGGGCCGGACCGCTCGGCGCGGTCATCGCCTACCTGATTGGCTCCTTCGTGGTCTACCTGGTAATGGCATGCCTTGGCGAACTTGCCATCGCGTACCCAGTCTCGGGAGCCTTCCACATCTACGCATCGCGGTCGATCGGACCAGCCACGGGATTCACCACGGCGTGGCTCTACTGGCTTTGCTGGGCCGTGGCCATCGGCTCGGAATTCACAGCGGCCGGCCTCCTCATGCAGCGATGGTTTCCAAACATCGACGTGTGGGTCTGGTGTGTCATCTTTGCCGCCGTTCTTTTCGGCCTCAACGCCGTCTCTTCGCGGTTCTTCGGAGAGTCGGAGTTCTGGTTCGCGATCATCAAGGTCGGAGCCATCATCGTCCTGATCGTGCTCGGGGGTGCCGCACTATTTGGTTTCCACCCATTGAGCGAGACCGGCAACCATCCCTTCCTCCTCGAGAACTTCAACACCACCGGGGGTCTCTTCCCCAACGGATTCACTGGCGTTCTGGTCACCGCGCTTGCAGTGTTCTATGCCTTCTCCGGTTCCGAGCTCATCGGCGTAGCGGCAGGCGAAACCGCGGATCCTGCCAAGAGCATTCCGAAGGCCATGCGCAGTACCGTCGTCCGCTTGCTGATCTTCTTCGTCGGGGCCATCGCGGTCATCGCCGCCACCATCCCGTTTGATCAGGTCGGCCTGGACCAGAGCCCGTTCGTGACGGTCTTTTCCTCCATCGGCATCCCGTTTGCCGCCGACGCCATGAATTTCGTCATCATCACCGCGCTCCTTTCCGCCGGCAACAGCGGTCTCTTCTCGTGCGCCCGCATGCTGTACTCTCTCTCGGACGAAGGACATGCCCCTCGCGTGTTGCGAAAGCTGACCCGCCGCGGCATCCCTATGGTTGCGCTCTCCGTGAGCATGGTGGGTGGCCTGGCATCGCTCATCAGCAGCGTGGTTGCGCCCGAGACGGTGTACTTGGCCCTTGTGTCCGTCGCAGGGTTCGCCGTCGTCGGCGTGTGGATGTCCATCGCCGCATCGCATTTCTTCCACAGGCGGACTTTCGTCAAGAATGGCGGCAACGTCGCCGCCCTTCCCTATAAGGCCCCGCTGTTTCCCCTAGTTCCGATCCTGGCGTTCTCGCTCTGCTTTATTTCGTTGATCGGTATCGCGTTTGACCCGAACCAGGTAGCCGCCCTCTACTTCGGGGTCCCCTTCGTAGGAGCCTGCTACGCCTTGTTCTATCTCAAGTACGGACGCAAGGCGCGCACGGCCGCGCCGTCTTTGCTGGATCGCTGACCATCGTTCACCCAGCTCTCGGCCGGGGACTGCTGTCCCTGGCCGAGGGCTGTCCGACGGATCGTCAGCCATCCGAGGCTTCAGCTGGCCGGGATCATGACCCACTCCCCCAAAGATGACAACCGCCATATCGATAGCTATCCTGCCCGCACCAAAGTCGGGTATGGCCTCGCCCACACGCTGGACCGGGACTCAAAGTTGGCAGCGGTGACCGCAGGATACGGCGACGGCTACCGCCGCGCGCTGGCCCGTGGAGGCCATGTGCTCGTCCGTGGCCGGCGTGTCGCCATCGTCGACCTTGTTTCGATGAATTCCATGGTTGTTGACGCAACCGACATCGCTGACGCCTCTCCGGGCGACGAAGTTGTGCTGTTCGGAAAGCAAGGAGCCGAAGAAATCACCGTTGAGGAGATGGAGACGGCGAACTCGGCAATCCTCGCCGATCTCTACACCGTGTGGGCAAGAGGAAGCCGCGTTCCGGTCAACGGGGACGTGTGAGAATAGGGCCTGATGAAGCTCGGAAGGAGCATTGACAATGGATTCTTCCTCGGAAGCGTCGTCCATGGCACAAGGACTTCGTATTGTGCGCTTGGTCGCGGACCGGGAGAAGTGGGGCCGGCGGCTCCTCGGCGTCTCCCAGCTCGCCTCCGAGCTGGACATGGAGCAAAGCCGGGTATCCCGGCTGACCCAGGAATTGTGTGATCTGGGACTTCTCGAAAGGGTCGAACGCGGTCCGTTCCGGACAGGCCCGCAATTTTTCGGCCTCGCGGCGTCGCTTAATACTGGCTGGGTTCGCCAATCAAGAACCGAGTTGGAGGCGCTGGTGGCCACGCTTGGCCTCCGATCCAGGGTTTCTGTCCGCGAGGGCTTCCGGGTAATTCTCCTGCGCGCATCTAGCAATGACGCGCTCCCTGGCAGCTTCGTCAAACCTGGAATGGTGACGCCGACATGGTGCACGGGATCAGGCCGGGCACTCTTGTGGGATCACGAGCAGGCCGCGATTCAGGATCTCCTCAAGGACGCCAACTTCATCGGTGTCGGCGGTCCGGGCGCGGCCCACTCGACCGAGGAGGTCTGCGAGCTGATGGACAGGGACCGGAACCGGGGCTTCATAGTGGCGGCCGAAGAATTCGAACATGGCGTCTACGAATTGGCCGTTCCTGTCCGTGACCCGGAAGGAGCGATTCTTGCTTCACTTAGTGTTCTGGGCAACCGGCCCCAGATCGAGCCCAGGGCCGGGAAAATCGCGAAGGTTCTCACGGAAGCCGCCGCGCGGCTCGGATCATGCGGTCGCAGTACTCGGGACAATACGGGAGGAAGGGGCCTTGCGAGCTAGGCCAGCGCCTGCGGCAGTCCCTGACCCATCGTCGATTCGAGCCACTTTCCCCACGACACGAGAGCCGAGGCGCAGAGTTCCCGCCGCGCTGCCAGCCGTGTCTTAGGACCCACGACCTGCAGGGCAGCCACCACTTCGCGTTTGAAATCCCGTACGGGAACGGCTAGGGAATACAAGCCTGGTTCTGCTTCCTCATCCACGATGGAATACCCCCGCCCCCTAGCCTCATGCAGCCGCGTCAGGAAGTCCTCGACATTGACCGGAGTATTGGGGCCGTGGCGAACAAATGCAGAGGACGCGAAAACGGTTCGGACCTCGGCGTCGGACGCCTCCCACAACAATGCCTGGCCGGCGTCGCTGCAGTAGGCCGGGTAAGGCCGGCCCAACCACGAACCGACCATGTTGCTGCTCGCCGGAATACGCTCACCGACCGTCACCGTGCTGTCACCGCTCAGCACTCCGAGAAAGCATCCTTCGTTCGTTTCGCCGGCAAGGCCCTCCAGGGCAGTGATCCCGTCCGTCTGCAGCCGTTGTTCGGTCAAAAGCTGGGCGTCGGTAAAGAGTGACCAGTTCAGGTTGTAGGACCGCCGCTCGGCGCGTTCCAGGAACCCTTCTTGTTCCGCGACTCGCAGGCTCCGCGAGACCTGGCTGCGATCCTTGCCTAAATCGGCTGCAATATCGGCGACCGTGCCGCCGGCGAGGCCTTCGGCGTTACGGGAGCCGACTGCAAGGACAGCCATGATTCCCCGTCCCATGCTGGATGTCTTAGGCATGGATCTGATTCTAGCCACCGGACGGGCGTGACTCAGTGGATAGCAAACACCCGGGCGGGAAAGCCGCTGCCCTCAAGGGGTTTTGGCCACGTCGCAACCAGGGCGGCACCCTTTTCCGGAAGACCATCCAGGTTCGCCAATAGCTCGATCTGCCAACGGTTCTGTCCCAGCACGTATGTCTCCAGGCTAAAGTCCTTGCGGGAAGTGGCCAGCCCCGGGTCCGTGTCTGTCTGTTCATGACCTACAGCCGCAATCGACCGTCGTTCAATCAGGAAGGTGAGGGCCTCCTGCGACCAGCCCGGACTGTGACTGATGCCTTCGTCGTCCCTGTTCGCCATGGCGTCGGCATCGGGCCAACGTCGGCTCCAGCCGGTCCGCAGTGCCACAAAGCTACCCGTCGGGACAGTGCCGTTTCGGGTTTCCCATGCGTGGATGTCCGCCACCGTGGGGGTGGCATCGGGATCAGCCTTGACCCGTTCTGAAATGTCCAGGATGACCAGCGGAAGGATCATGTCCCCTACCGGGATCTGATCCAAAGACCGGCCGCCGCGGATGAAATGTGAGGGGGGATCAACGTGCGTTCCCCATTGCCCGATGATCGAATAGCGGTGCGCGGTGAATCCGTCGCCATTCTCCAGATCGAACACGGCTTCCCTGATCTCGTCGGGGAAAGCGGGGAAGTGCGGTTGGCCTGGGTGGAATGCATGCGTCAAGTCGGCGAACGTCCTGCCCGCTATGAGGGGCTGGAGCCCGTCCCAAAAATCCGTCGTGGCGTTGTCGGTCATGATGCGACCCCGCTCTCGCGGGCCTCTGCCAGTGCGGTGGATGAGACGCTCACGACGCCGGATAGCTCTATGACAGGGACTTCCCAAGGGTGGATCTCCACAAGGTGACGCATGAACCGATCCACCCGCTCGTCGTCCAGGGCGGCGTCGAAGTACGTCGTGAAGACAAAGGTCGGCGAAATGGTCCGCTGGCCCACTTGCCCCAAGGTGGGGTTGGCGCCTTCAGCCACGGTGAATCCTTCGAATCCCACGCCGGACTCGAAAACGTGCCTGTAGTTTCCAAAGTCCCCCAACTCCGGGGAGTCCGCCAAGGCCTGAAGCAGTGCCGTAATGCCGTGGTCATTCCGGAACGCACCGGCCTCGCCCTCAGCGAGCCCAGCGAAAGTCTCGGACGCGATAGGCCAATGTACGCGCAGCTTGCGCACTGATTTCATTTCTATCTTCAAGGGGTCCTCTTCCCTGCGCTTGGCGCCGATTGCTTGACTGCCATGGTGGCATAACTGGCCTGATCATTACAAGCATTTTCAAATGCTCATAATGACCAATATAGTGAGAGGGTGGTCACGCTGGACCATCTCGTCCCCACATAGGCACGAATGAAGACCAACTGCTTGGAGCCCCGAACGATGCCCAGTAAGATCACGCTGTCCCGCATGCTCGACGCCGGCTCGAAGCTGACGCTGGACGGCGCACTCGCCACTGAGCTCGAGGCGCGGGGCTGCAATCTGGAGGACCCGCTTTGGTCGGCCAAGGTGCTTCTGGAACAACCGCAGCTGATCAAGCAAGTGCACCGCGACTATTTCGATGCAGGAGCCACGGTAGCCATCACTGCGAGCTACCAGGCCACGCCGCGAGGCTTCAGGCAGCGCGGCATCGGCGAAGCGGAAGCCTTGGGGCTGGTGGCATTGAGCGTACGCCTGGCCGACGACGCGAGGCGCGAATACTTGGCTGAAAACCCGGAAGCGGGACCCCTGCTGATTGCCGGATCAGTAGGCCCTTATGGCGCCTACCTCGCTGACGGTTCGGAATACCGCGGGGACTACACCCTCAGCCGGATCGAGTTCATGGAATTCCACAGGCCCCGGATCGCGGCGCTGGTGGAGGCGGGAGTGGACCTGCTGGCATGTGAGACGTTGCCTTCGGTTTCGGAGACGAAGGCACTGTTGGCACTCGTAGAAGAGTTCAACGTCGAGGCATGGTTCTCCTTCACGCTACGGGACGGGGAGCACATCAGCGACGGCACAACGCTGGCCAACGTCGCAAGGCTCTGTGCAACGCAGCCGCGCGTCGTCGCGATCGGCGTAAATTGCGTGCCTCTGGAACTGGTCTCTCCGTCGCTTCGAGCCCTCCGCAAAGTCACCTCAATCCCGTTGATCGCGTATCCGAATTCCGGCGAAAGCTATGACGCTCTAACCAAGACCTGGACGCCCGGCCCGGCCGTGGGCGGTGCTGATGGCAAGCAACCTGCAAGCATTGCGGAAGGAGCCGGCATCTGGCAAGAACTTGGCGCTCGGCTTATTGGAGGGTGCTGCAGGACGACACCGCAGGATATTGCTGGGATCGGTCGATATATGTGAGCGAGGGTCCGCCCGCGACCGTTGATATGTGAGCGAGGGTCCGCCCGCGACCGTTGATATGTGAGCGAGGGTCCGCCCGCGACCGTTGATATGTGAGCGGGCGTCCTGGAAGTCGGGGGGCGGGGGAGCCGGGCCTGCCTAGGCCTCCAGGACGTATGTCCTGAGATCGTCGAGGGTCTGCTGCATGTGCGCGTCCATGGCCTCGCGGGCCCGGGGGGCGTCGCCGGCTTCGAGGGCTTTGAGGATGGCCCGGTGATGTCCGATGGCGTGCCGCTGGATATCGGGGATTTGCGAGGTCTGGGTGCGCCGGGTTTCCAAGACGCGGTGCAGGGGTTCGAAGAGCACAGCGACGAAGACGTTGCCGGAGGCGTGGAGGATGACATCGTGGAAGCCCAGGTCCGCCTCGACGAACGCGCTCACATCGTTGGAATCGTGGGCCTTCTGCATGGCGGACACGTGAACCTGCAGCTGGTCGATTTCTTCGGGGGAGACCCGTGAGGCGGCCAGTTCGCAGGCGCCGGTCTCGAGCATGCGGCGCAGCTCGATGAGCTGGACGGCCGCTGCGGCGTCGTTCTTTCCTTCCGAAGCCGCACGCAGCACAGCTTCGAGGGAAGCCCAGCGGTTCAGTGGGTTGACGAAAGTCCCCCGGCCGCGCTCCACGCTCAGGATTCTCTGGGCCTCGAGGGTCTTCATGGCCTCGCGGACCGTCATGCGGCTGACTTCATGCTTGGCGCTCAGTTCGAGTTCGCCGGGAACCACTGTGCCCGGCGGAAATTCGCCCGCGACGATGCGGTCCAGCAGCTCGTCAGCGACGACGCCGACCAGCGACTTGCGTGCCATGGTGCTCCGTTCCTAGATGTCTGACATCTTACGCTGGCGGGTGCCGGCTTTCGTTCCAAAACGCGCCGAGCGCGCGGGCGCAAGCACGCGGCTGCTCCCAATGGACGCTGTGCCCGGCGTCGGGTATTGCCACGAGCCTCCGCAGCGGGCTGGCTGCCACGAAGGCTTCCGCTTGGTCCAGCGAACGTAATCGGTCCCCGACGCCGGCAATCACCAGCGTCGGTGCGGTCACCTTTTCGGGGACATCGGCAGCCACTCCGGCCATCGCCGCGAGGCCGCTGGGGCCAAGGACCTCGAAAGGCAGCTCAAATCCTCGGCTCAGCAAGCGATTGTCCTCCGGCGACAACGCCCCGAACCAGGCCTTCATGCACTTGGCGCGCGTCGCGTCGTCAATGAGGCCTTGCCGTAGCTGGGATTCGAGCATCGATTTGAAGCCTTCGTTCGGCGGGGCCGGAACCATGCCGATCAGGGCCACGCTGGCCACGAGCCCCGGGTGCCGCGCGGCCAGTGCCAGCGCCACGCTTCCGCCCATCGAGTGGCCCGCAATGTGGACCGGTGCCGCGTTCCTGGCAGCAACGGCAGCGACGGAATCGGCAGCTGATTCCAGAGTCCACTGGAAGCCCGGAGGCAACATGTCCCCGCGGTGATACCCAGGCAAATCGACGATCCAGACGGTTCGTCCGGCGTCGAGCAACTCGGTGGCGAGTGGCTCCCAATAGGCGGACGTCGACGCCCAGCCGTGCAGCAACAGAACGGGAGGTTGGGACGGAAAGTCCGCCTTAACGGCGACCGCCGGGAGGCGCATGTCCACGTGTAATGCCGCGACGGCGGGAGGCTCTTGAAGCATGCGCCAAGCATAGTGACGACTGACACTTGCACAGCCGAAAGCGGGTGTGTCACACTAGCATTCAAATATTAGATGTCTGACATCTTACATTTACCTTCAAAACCACGATGGAGTGCACAGTGACCCTTGAAGCCGATGTCCTGGCTGCCTTCCCGGCTGAAGTCCAGATCCCCGCTCAGCTGGTTGCCGACGCCGTAGCAGCGTCTTCCGCAACCTCGCCCCGCATCCTGGTAGTCCTCGACGACGACCCCACCGGCACCCAGTCAGTCGCCAACCTGCCGGTCCTCACCCGCTGGGAGGTCGCCGATTTCACGTGGGCGTTCGCCCACATCGCGGAAAGCCGGTCTCAGCCCGCGGTCTACGTGCTGACCAACACGCGCAGCCTGGACCCGGTTGAGGCCGCTGCCCGCAACGAGGAAATCGTGCGGAACGCGCTCGCCGCCGCCGGTTCCCAGCTGCGCTTGGGATTCGTCAGCCGCTCCGACTCCACCCTCCGTGGCCACTACCCGCTGGAACCGGACGTCATTGCCGCCACTGTCGCGGACGTGACCGGCGAGGCGACCGACGGCGTCGTGATCGTCCCGGCGTTTCCCGACGCCGGGCGGGTCACCGTTGGCGGCGTGCACTACATGCGTGGCACCGGGCACGACGCCGGCAAGCTCACCCGGGTTGCGGAGACCGAGTTCGCCAAGGATGCGAGCTTCGGCTTCGCCAACTCGGAGATGGCCAGGTATGTGGAGGAGAAGTCGCAGGGCCGGTTCCAGGCAAGCGATGTGATCGTCCTGGACCTGAACATCATCCGTGCCGGGGCCTCAGCCCAGGACCCTGCCATTTCCGCCAAGGCCATTGCAGACGCGATCGAACCCGCCACGAACTCCACGCCGATCGTCGCGGACATCGTCACCGAGAATGACTTCCGGGCACTGGCCCTCGGGCTTGAAGAAGCCGAACGCCGCGGCAAGAAGCTGCTCTACCGTGTGGGTCCGCCCTTCGTCCGCGGCCGCATCGGCCAGGAAATCCGTGAGGCGCTCAGCGGCGAGGAAGCCTACGAAGGCAACACTCCCTCCACAGCCGGTGGCCTCATCGTTGTTGGTTCGCACGTCGGCGTCACCACGCGCCAGCTCAATGCCCTGACGGCCCAGCATGGCGCCGCCCGGATCATCGAGATCGACGTCGAGAAACTGCTCGCTAGCGGCGCGGAGGCCTACTTGGACGAGACGGTCGCCGCCGTCGTCATTGCCCTCCGCAATGGAGACGTCATCGTCCACACGAGCCGCCTGCTCATCAAGACGGACGACGCCGCGGCGAGCCTGAAGATTGCCCGCACCGTCTCTGCCGCCGTCGTCGCGATCGTGAACCGGACGCTCAAGACCTTCCCGCCGCGCTTCGTCATCGCAAAGGGCGGCATCACGTCCTCGGACGTGGCCGCGCACGGCCTGGAAATCCGCCACGCGATAGTCCGCGGCCCCATGTTGCCCGGCATCGTCTCGCTGTGGGAGCCGGTGGACGGGCCCGCGAAGGGCATCCCGTACATCGTCTTCGCCGGCAACGTGGGCGACGACGAATCCCTGACTCAAGTCACGCGCAAGCTCAGCAACACCTTCTAGCCGATCCTCTTCCTAACGCAACCCCCGCATTCAATGGAGACCACCATGACCAGCAATTACACCGTCGCCGTCCTCGGCCTGGGCGCCATGGGCCTGCCGATGGCTACCCGCCTGGCGACCCAGCTCACCGTCCACGGCTTCGATATCGCCGAGCCGCGCCTGAAGCTCGCCGCCGACGCCGGGATCCGCACCTTCGCCTCGGCGCGCGAAGCCTCGGAAGGCGCCGACGCCCTGCTCCTTGCCGTGCGCAACGGCGAACAGCTCGACGCCGTCCTCTTCGGCGAGAACGGCGTTGCCTCGGTACTGAAGCCGGGCGCCGTCGTGATCCTCGGTAGCACAGTCGGTACCGAGGCTATTCCGGCCACCGTGGGCCGCCTGGCCGAATACGGCGTCGAACTCGTGGACGCGCCGCTCTCCGGCGGCCCCAAGCGTGCCGGGGAAGGCGACCTCCTGATCGTGGTTGGCGCGACGCCGGCGGCCCAGGAAAAGGCCCGCCCCGCGCTCGAACTGCTGGCCTCCACGCTCACCGTTGTTGGCGACAAGCCCGGCGACGGCCAGGCCCTCAAGACCGTCAATCAGCTCTTGTGCGGCGTGCACATCGCCGCTGCAGCCGAAGCCATGGCACTCGCGGACGCCCTCGGACTCGACCAGGCGAAGACCCTCGCGGCGCTGGAAGCAGGTGCCGCTGGCTCCTTCATGCTGTCCAACCGCGGCCCACGCATCCTCGAGGCTTACACCGAGGATGGCGCCGAGGTCCTCAGCCGTCTGGACATCTTCGTGAAGGACATGGGCATCGTCGGCAAGGCGACGCGTGCCGCCGGCCTCGCCGCCCCGGTCGCCGCCGCTGCCGAACAGCTCTACCTCCTCGGCCAGGCCCAGGGCCTCGCCGCCGCCGACGACTCCGCAGTCATCAAAGTCGTCGCGCCCACCAGGCGCACTGTCTAGCAAAGCACCCCAAAGAAACGTGCGACGACGGCGGTCCCCCCTCCGCCGTCGTCGCCCCTCTCGCCGGCCTCGAGTCCAGGCCGGCTCTGTCAAAGGAGACACCCCTGATGATTCCCCTCATCAATTCCTTGGCGGTCCGGGCAGCTGATGCCCCCGCCATCAAACCGTCCGTAGCCCTTGGGACCCCGCTGCTGCTGACCATTGCAGTTGCGGGCGTCGCGCTGCTGTTGCTCATGATCATCCGCTTCAAGATCCAGGCCTTCGTGGCATTGCTGGCCGTGAGCATCCTGGTGGCCGTTGCCGCGCAGATCCCCTTGGCGGACGTATTCACCGTCGTGGCCAACGGCGTGGGCGGAACCATGGGCAAAGTCGCATTGCTGATTGCCCTCGGCGCCGTGTTGGGCCGCATGATCGAGGTGTCCGGCGGCGTGCAATCGCTGGCCAACCACTTCACCGAGAAGCTCGGTGCCAAGCGCGTCGCCGTGGCACTGACCGCCGTCGGCTTCCTCGTTGCCATTCCGGTGTTCTTCGAAGTAGGCATCATCGTCCTGGTGCCGATCGTCTACGCCTTCGCGAAGATCGCCAAGCTGCACCCCATCAAGTTCGGCCTTCCCATGGCCGGCATCATGCTCTCGATCCATGTCGCCGTTCCTCCCCACCCGGGCATCGTTGCCGGGGCAGGCGTGATGGGTGCCGACATCGGACTCATCGCGATGATTTCGCTCATCATCTGCGTGCCGCTCGGTTTCCTGTCCTACTGGGTTGCCAGCATCATGAACCGCAAGGACTACGAACTGCTCCCGGGCGTCCGCGACCAGATCGAAGAATTCGGCTCCGATTCCCTGGTGCGCGTCGGCCACGACGGTCCCGGTGCCAGCGCAGTCGCTCCGCCGCGCCCGGGCCTGATCATGTTCCTCATCGCCGCCCCGATCGTCCAGATCCTGCTCGGCACAGCCGGTACCCTCCTGATCAACAAGAAGGACTACTGGTACGGCGTCGCGTCTTTCGTGGGCAACCCGTTCTTCGCCCTGCTGGTGGCCGTTGCGCTCGCGTTCTTCCTTCTGGCGGTCCGCCGCCAGTGGTCACTCAAGGAAACCGGCGAAATCTTCGAAGGCGCGCTGCCTCCCATCGCCTCGATCCTCATGGTGGTTGCTGCCGGCGGCGTGTTCGGCGGCGTCCTGCAGGTCTCCGGCATCGGCGCGGCCTTGTCCCAGACGCTGGACTCCCTGGGCGTGCCGATCATCCTCCTCGGCTTCATCATTTCCCTGGCACTGCGTGCCGCACAGGGATCGGCCACGGTCGCCATCGTCACCACCACCGGCCTCCTCTCGGCTGCCGTCGCCCAAGGCGGCTACACCCCCGCGCAGATCGCCGTCATCGTGATCGCGATCGGCTTCGGCGGACTGGGCCTGTCCCACGTGACCGACGCCGGTTTCTGGGTGGTGGTGCGCTACTACGGCCTCACGGTGTCCGACGGCCTCAAGACCTGGACCGTGCTCACCACCATCCTGGGCGTCGCGGGCTTCCTGCTCAGCTATGTCGCCTGGATCCTGGTGGGAGGCCTGGCCCACTGATGCGTGTACGCCTTGACGACCTTGTAGGCTCCGCGCTGGAGCGAGGAGCCGCGGTCCCGGCCTTCACCTGCTACGACTTCACCACCGCCCTCGCGGTGGTGGCCGCAGCAGAGGAGTCCGGCCGCGGAATCATTCTGCTGGTTGCTCCGAAGACCGCGGCCACCCCGTCCGGCTTGCGGCTCATTGGGGCATTGCGCGCCTTGGCCGACGACGCCCGCGTGCCGGTCTCGGTGCAGCTGGACCACGCCTCGGACCTCGAGGTCATCCGTGATTCGGTGGCAGCCGGTGCCGACGCCGTCCTGGCCGACGGTTCGTCCCTCCCATTCGAGGAAAACATCGCTTTGGTCCGCTCCGTACATGAGGTCGTGCTAGACGCCGGTGCTTCGGACATCGTCATCGAAGCGGAACTTGGCGGGCTGGCGGGCGACGAGGACAAGGCCTTCGGTGCTGACGTTCACGCTCATCCGGCCAGTGTCCATCCGGCGGGCCTGACCGACCCGGGCCAGGTACTGGAATTCGTATACCGCACTGGTGCCCAGCTCCTGGCCGTTGCCGTGGGGAATGCGCATGGCCGTTACGCCGGCGAGCCCAGGCTGCACTGGGATGTGCTGGAGGACATTGCATCGCGCACTGAGCTTCCGCTCGTGCTCCACGGCGCGTCGGGCATTCCCGCGGCAGACCTGGTCAAGGCCACGTCAATGCGCGTGGGCAAGGTGAACTTCAATACGGAGCTCCGCACCGGCATCCTCGCCACGCTCGAAGCCGAGACAACCCCGCACCGGGCCGACGGCGAGAACCTCCAGGGCCTGCTGGGGCGCTGGAGTTCCTCGGCAGGGGCCTTCGCCGGAGCAACACTGGACATGCTGAGTCGCTAGGCGCGGCTCGCGGGGCGGCCACGCCGCCGCGCCTCCGCGCAACGCAGGGAGGCTAGGATCAGCACATGATCGTAGCCTCCCTGATTTTTGCCCTCCTTGCCGGCTTGCTGCACGTCTACATCTTCAGCATGGAGTCCATCACCTGGACCCGTCCGGCCACGTGGAAGCGCTTTAGCGTCGCTTCCCAGTCCGAGGCGGAAACCACCAAGGGCCTCGCCTACAACCAGGGTTTCTACAACCTCTTCCTTGCCATCGGGGCGATCGCCGGGATCGTCATCGTCGCTCTTGGTCATCCGCAGGTCGGCTGGACCCTCGTCTTCAGCTCGTGCGGCTCCATGCTGCTGGCGGCAATCGTGCTCGCCTTGAGCGGCAAGAAGTACCTCCGCCCCGCGGTTCTTCAGGGCACGACTCCGCTGCTCGCCGTCGTGCTCGGCATCCTTGCCGTGGCGCTCGGCTAAAGATATGAGCGAGCGTTGGCAAAAATGGCGTGAGATATGAGCGAGCGTTGGCGAAAATGGCGTGAGATGTGAGCGAGCGTCTTACGAGGCAAACGCTCGCACACATATGTGCCCTCCAGGCCAGTCGCTCGCTCACTTATGCAGGCTTTTGGCGTGACGCTAGCTCACCCGTCAAAACCCTGAACCCCAGTTCCGGATTGAATCCGTGGATCTCCCGCGTGTCCAGTGCCGACATGAAAGCCAGGATCTCCTCCGTGATCACTTGCCCGGGAACCAAGACAGGGAATCCGGGCGGATAGGGGGTGACGAAGGAGGCAGACACCATTTCCTCTCCCGCGGCGACCCTTCGCATAAGTTCGGCCGCACTGAAGTATTCGCAGGATCCGGCTTTGTAGCTCTCGAAGTAGGCGTCCCGCATGTTGCCGTCCGGCGTCTGCGCATCTACCCGGAATCGTTCGGCGAAGCGGCTGAAGTCCGGCAAGGGTGGCGGTGTGCTGGTCAGCGCAGCGACACGGGCAAGGCGCGCTCGCTGACCCAGACCGCTCAGGCCGGATTGCTCATCTTCAAAGGTTTCGGCCAGCTTGACCAGGACCTCAACGAGGTAGGCGACGGCACTCCGCGAGGTGCCGATGTTGGTCATGAAGAGAACGCTGTTCCTCGACGTCTTGTTGACCTGGATCCCGTACTTGTCCATCAGGAAGTCGTGCTTGAAGGTATCGCCGTCCACGCCGGTGAGGCCGATATGCAGGGTCAAACGGCTCGGATCAACAACGAATTCGTCGCGCTCCCAGGCTTCCGACATGGCCGCGAGCCCGTCGCGAAGCGGCATTTGCCGGCTCGTTTCGCGGTACTGAGGCGGTATGAGGTCCTTGGTGCCGAGGACGCGGAAGTACTTCTTCAACAAGGGATGCCTCGCCACGGCCTGGGCGATGCTGACCGCGAGATCTGCCTGCCGTTGCACCAGTTCGTATCCTTCGAACTCGACCTGCCGCCGTCCCATGTCCAAGGAAGCCAGGATCTGGTAGTTGGGGGACGTGGAGGTGTGCGTCATGTACGCCTCCCGGAAGCTCTCCTCGTTCAACTGGCCGAAGTCCTGGTCATGGATATGGATCATGGACCCCTGCCGGAGCGACGTCAGGGTCTTGTGCGTCGACTGCGTTGAGTAGACCCTCACGCGGGCCTTCGCCGGATCGGGCAGCAGTCGTGTCTTCAGGAGCAGCTCATCGCTGACGTGCCCGACGCCGGAACCCGGCCCGCCGTCGTCGGGCTCGCCGCCGCCGTCGTAACCGCCGGCCGCCCCACCGCCCAGCGCGCGAAGCTGTTCGGCGTGCCGCCGGGCGTACGCCGGATCCGCGAACTTTGCCTCGAGGGACCGGGCCGAAGCCATGGCCGTACGGCGGCGGTAGATGTGGTGGAAGCCCGCGAAGGCGAACCAGGCCTCGTCCCACAGGAACACCAGGTCCGGCTTGATGGCGAGGCACTCCTCCATCAGTCGTTCGACGTCGTACACGATGCCGTCGAACGTGCAGTTGGTGAGGGCGAGCATCTTGACCTCGTGGAGCCGGCCTGCCCGGCGGTAATCCAGGAGCATCCGCTTGATGCTTTCCAAAGGAACGGCGCCGTAGAAGGAGAAATCGTCCAGAGGGTAGGCGTCCAAATACGAGACCTGCGCGCCGGCCAGCATGAGGGCGTAGTGGTGCGACTTGTGGCAGTTTCGGTCCACCAGAACCACGTCGCCGGGAGCCAGGATCGATTGGTGCACGATCTTGTTGGCTGTTGACGTTCCATTGGTGACAAAGAGCGATTTCTGGGCACCGAATGCCCGGGCCGCTAGCTTCTGGGCCTGCTTGAGGGAGCCGTGCGGATCCAGGAGCGAATCGAGCCCGCCGGACGTGGCCGAGGTTTCCGCGAGGAGCAGGTTCAGGCCATAGAACTCACCCAGATCGTTGATCCACTTGGAATGGATGACCGATCCGCCCCGGGACACGGGCAAGGCATGGAAAACGCCGGCAGGTTTGCGGCTGTATTGCTGGACCGCGTGGAAGAACGGCGCCTCATACCGTTCCGCGATGCCGGCGAGCAAGGACAAATGGAGCTCCAGCCCATCCTGGCGGCGGAAGATCCGGCGGAATTGGCGGGTCAAGGAACCGGCGAGTTCTTCGATCCCCACGCCCGCCACAAGGTAGAGATCAAGCTCGGGCCGGAGTTGGCCCAGCTTCTCCGCCAAGCTCAGGATGCGGTCCAGGGGTCGCTGGGGGAGCGACTTCCCCAGGAACCTGTCCAGGAAGCTGCGCACATCCCGGCCCAGGCGCTGCTTGGTGTTGGGGACGAAGCCTGGCCGCAGTACGCACGCCTGGATGTCGGGGTTGAGCAGGACAGCTACGATGGCGTCCTCGAAGCTCGGCACGAACACGAGCTCGTAGTTGAAGGAGTCGGCGGGACGGCGCTGGCTATGCAGTTCTGTTTGAAGGGCTTCACGGTCGGCGCTGGAGACGTCATCGATCACGAGGACCTCGAACCGCTTGCGCGACTCGGCGGGTTCTTCCACCCGTTCCGATTCGCGTTCCGGGTCCTGTGCGGGTTCCTGGGCGTGGTGGTTGTGGCCGGCAACTCGTCGCGCGACCGGTTCGATGAGGCTTAGCGCCTCAAGGTATTCTCCAGCCTCCAGGATTCGCCGCATTTCCGTGACATATTGCTGCCCCGGAGACGCCCAATACATTTCGAGGGATTCCAGCAGCGGCAACAACCTTCGGACGTCCCTTGGCAGTTCCCGCGGCGGCCGGCCGGCGCCCGTGAGAGACCGGGCGGCGGCCAGCTGTTTGACGGCGTAGCCAAGGAACTCCCAAGCGTCGGCGCGCACCCGCCACGCGCTGCTGGGGACCTCGCCGCCGGACCCGGAATCGTCGTCGGCGTTTGGCCTCGTCGCCGAACCGGGGCCAAGCGCTTGACCGCTGGCAAGGCCGGCTGGAGCGAAGGGAAATGGGGCTGACTGCACTGTCGCGAAATCGGCGCGTGCCACGATGACTCCTTTGTCATGGATTGATAGCACTCTCTACTAAACGCCGCGCGCCGTCGCGGTGTACGGCAAATGTTCGGGTTGCCGTCTGGGTTTCCAGATGGGAGCCGCACTTCCCGTCATACGTGAGCGAGCGTTGGGGGATTTGCCGTCATACGTGAGCGAGCGTCGGGGGATTTGCCGTCATACGTGAGTGAGGGTTGGGCGGCTAGCCTTCGCGCCACAGGGGCAAGGGGACCACGCTGCGGCTGCGTCCGGACTCCTCCAACACGTGCCCGAGGCGTTTGTAGTTGCGGACCACGGCTTGCCGGGAGATGACGGCGCTTCCTGGCGCTCGCTCCGCCAGTTCGCGCTCGTGGCTTTGGACTTCGAGGTAGTCGCGCACCCACAGCGTCACGAGCAGATTCTGGGCGCCCAGAACCTGGGCGCTGAGCCTGCAATTCGGAAGGGCCGCGAAATAGCGCCCGACGGCGTCAACGTGGTGGGCGGGCACGTTGAGGATCAGGCTCACTTCCCTGAGTCCTTGTTGGGCTGAAGCGGACGTATCGCACCTCAGCGTCATGTAGCCGGACGCGAGGAAGCGCTCCACCCGCCGTCGTGCCGTTTGCGGAGCGACGCCGCAGGCGGCGCCCAGTTCCGCCCAACTGGCCCGCCCGTCCCGTGCTAGTTCCTCCAAGAGGGATGCGTCGAGCCGGTCGGGAGCGTAGGCGGTCGGGGCGGGCAGGGGTTCCGCCGACATGAGCCGGGCCCGCGCCGGTTCGAGGGTGCCGCTGCGCCAGTCGGAGGCCTGCCGGTACAGCTTGGTGACGAAAACGACCTCCCGGTGGGTCACTCCGGGGAGGCCTGCAAAAGAGCCGGTGACGATCTCCATGAGCTCTTCGTGGCTTGAGGCGAAGCAGTCGATGAAGAGATCGTGCGAGCCGGACACCAGCGAAACGGTGCCGAAGGCCGGCTCCGCGCACAGCTTGTGGACCAGGGCTTCGTTCTCGCTTGGCAGCGACGAAAGGCTGATGAACGCAGACCACCCCGCGCTCAGGTAGCGCGGACCCGGGGCCGGGGTGATCCATGCCAGTCCCTGCTCCGCAAGAGAGTTCCAGCGGCGCGCGACGGTTGGCCCGGACAAGCCCAGGACATCCCCCACGCGGCTCCAGTCGGCACGGGGATTGATCTGAAGGGCATTGACGATTTCAAGGTCAGTTTCGGAGATCATGGCTGATTCCTTCAAAATTCACGGTTCTCAGATGATTTCAAACAAATTCCTAGCCAGTGTAGACGGCGGACCTAACGTTGTGACTCGCATCACCCGCTCGCATCCGAAGACCCAGGCAACGAAGCCCCCCAACACTCAAGGAAGCACATGGCAAGCAAGACAGCACCTCCGGCGACTGCGGCCGTCGCCCGCCGTACGATCACCGGCATGATCGTGGCGATGGCCCTGATCGAATCCCTCAGCGGAGTCACCCAGGGATACCTGAACCCCATCCTCCCCGCCTTGGGGCCGGCCTTTTCGATCGACGACCCCACCATCAACGGAATTTTCCTCATCTCGAACGTGAGCTTCGCGGTGCTCACGCCGATCATCTCGCGGCTCGGCGACAGCTACGGCTACAGGCTCGTCCTGCGCTGGTCGACGGCGGTAGTCGCGGCCGGCGTCGTCATGATGGCGATGTGGCCGTCGCTGTGGACGGTGACGATCGGCGTCGTCATGCTCACGTGCGTGGTTGGTTTCATCCCTCTAATGATGGGCATCCTGCGCGTGAGCAGCCCGGCGCAGACCCGCACCGGGGTCAGCGTGATGATCGGCATGCTCATGATCATGGTCGGCGCAGGCGGCCTGCTTGCCGGGATCATCGGCGTCGACGATCCCACCCTCGGTTTCTGGGTTGCGGTGCCGTTCGCGGTTGCCGGGCTGCTTTGCTCCTTCGTCCTGCCCGACGCCGGAACCCCCACGGGCGAGGGACTCGCCCTGGTGCCGCTCATGGCATGTTCCCTGGGACTCATCGGCTTCGTGGTGGCGCTTTCGATGGGCCCGGACTGGGGCTGGTTGGATACCAAGACCCTGGGATCCGGAATCATCGGGTTCGCGCTGTTGGCTTATTGGGTGGTCCTGGACGCTCGACGCGTCAACGGGAAGCGCTTCATGGACCTGCGGATGCTTGCCATCCCGCGGATCCGGACGGTCTCGCTGGCCACCTTCTTCTTCGGCTTTGCCTCCATCAGCTACTTCGGCACCAACGGGATCTTCCTGTACTCAAACCCGGACAAGACCGGCTACGGCTTCGCGCTGAGCCCCCTCATCATCGCAATCGTCCTGGCTGCCGCATCGGTGCTCTCGCTGTTCTCCTCGCTTCTGACCTCAAAGGCGCTCAGTCTGTTTGGCGAACGGGCCACCCTGGTGTTCGCCGGTCTCCTCCTGGCGGGCGGCTTCCTGGTCATGGCGGCTGCGCACGGCTCCCTGGCCGGCTACTGCACCGGATTCGCCATGTTCAACTTGAGCCTTGGCATGTATCAGGCAGGAACCCGGGCACTGTCTGTTGAGGGCGTTCCGCTGGAGGAAACTTCGACGGCGGCCGGCCTCAACGAACTGGCGCTGTCCGTTGGCATCGCGGTGGGCGCCGCCGTCGTGAAGCTCATCTCCTCGTCTTCAGTCCAGTCCGGGCACATCAGCGAGGGCGGGCTCCTGTCGATCTGGATTGCCCTGGCCATCGCGGCCTTGGTCGCCGCGGCAGCTGCCGCCCGCTACCCGAAGCGCAAAGCCGCGGCGACAACTGCAGGGGTCGCCGTATGAAAGCCGCGGCTCTGAAAGCCGCCTCCCTCGAAACCGCAACGCCCGTCACGACCTCTTCGGCCGCCGTCGGGCGCTCCATCTCCGCAGCGCTGGAACGCTGGGAGCCGGAAATCCTCGGCCTGAGCCACGCGATCCACGCCGATCCCGAGCTCAGCGGGCAGGAGTTCCGGGCCGCCAAGCGGGTTAGCCGGCTGCTCCGGAGCGCGGGCTTCAGCTTTGACGATCCGCAGCCTGTGCTCCCGGCTTCTTTCAGCGCGAGGTTCGGGACGGGTGAGCTGGTGGTCGCGCTGTGCGTCGAATACGACGCCTTGCCGACCATCGGGCATGCCTGCGGACACAATGTGAACGCCGCCTGCGCCGTGGGGGCCGCACTCGCGCTCGCTTCCGTCGCCGACGAGCTCGGGATCACAGTCAAGGTCCTCGGCACTCCGGCAGAAGAGACGAGCGGCGGCAAGGTCGATCTCATTGGCGAGGGCTTCTTCGAGGACGTGTCCCTGGCGATGATGGCCCACGCCGGCGCCGAGGACGTCGTCGGCGGCTCATCCTTGGCCATGGGAATGTGGGACGTGCTTTACGAAGGGCGGCCTGCGCACGCCGCCGCCGCTCCGTCAGAGGGTGTCAATGCCCTCGACGCCCTCGTGATCGCACAGACGGCGATTGCCTTGGCCCGGCAGCAACTTCCGCCCGGCTCGGTTGTTTCGCTGATCGTGACCGAAGGCGGGAGCGCCGTCAACGTCATACCCGAGCGGGCACGGGCGAGCGTCGAAATGCGCTCACCCAGCATCAAGAATCTTCGCGTCATCGAGGAACGCGTGCGGCGCTGCCTGGAAGCGGGTGCACTTGCCAGCGGAAGCACGCTCAAGGTCACCCCCACGGGCAATGCCTACGCTGAACTCAGGCAGGACCGGTACCTTTCCGAGGCGTACCGGACAGCAATGTCCACCCGGGGGAGGGCTGTTGAGTTCAACGAAGATCCAGTAGCTTCCACAGATATGGGCAACGTCTCGCAACTGGTCCCGAGCATCCATCCGCTGCTCGGCTACGACGTCGGCGGGGCCGCCCACCACACCGCCGAGTTCGCTGCCCACGGCTCGTCGGCCTCCGCGGACCGGGCGGTCTTGGACGGCGCGTTCGGCCTGGCCTTGGCTGCCTGCGCGGCGGCCAGCGATCCGCGGCAACGGGAACGGCTGCTAACCCGCCGAACCAACTGAACTCCCCTGCAGGGACGCTCGCTCACTTATGATGCCAAAATCGGGATCCCTCGCTCAGATCATCTGAGCGACGGTCCCGGGGCTTTCAGTCATAGGTGAGCGAGCGTCGGGGATATTCGGGTCATAGGTGAGCGAGCGTCGGGGAGGGCGGGCCGCACCCACGAATTCACCCCGTCGCCCGCTCTGGTTCCCGCCGGCGAGCGGGCGGACAATGATCTCAGCAGTTCGCGAAGGAGTGCAATGGGATTCTCGAGGCAACAGAAGACGGCGCCGGGCATGGCCGCATTTGGCCGCCCTCGTGATCCCGTGATCGATCTCGCCCGGTTCTTCTGCCTCGTTCTGGTGGTGCTCTCGCACTGCATGATGGTCAGCCCGGTCCTGCACCCGGACGGCACCGTCACCACCGAAAACACACTCATGGAACAGCACTGGTTTGAACCTGTCCTGTGGGTGTTCCAGGTGATGCCGCTGTTCTTCGTCCTTGGCGGGATCACGGGACTGGAATCGTGGCGTCGCTTGCGTGCGCGCGGAGGATCCGGCATCGACTACGCGCAACTGCGGCTCCTGCGCCTCATCCGTCCGGCAACTGCGCTGCTGGCGTCGATGTTCGTGGGGCTCTGGGCCGCGAGCCTGCTTGGCGTCGACCCGGAAGTGGTCCAGCTCATCGCGACCGGCGCGGGCATGCCCTTGTGGTTCCTGGCCGCCTACCTCGCCACCCAACTGAGCGTTCCCGTGCTGGCCCGGCTGCACGGACATTCCCCGTGGTTGACCCTCGGCGGGCTCGTTGCCGCCGTGATCACCCTGGACTCCTTGCGCGGGGCGTTCCCGATGCTCGCCTTCGTCAACATGCTCTTCGTGTGGTGCGCGGTCCAGCAATTCGGCTTCTTCATCGCTGACGGCATCTTCGCTGGACGCAGCCGGGGCTGGTTCGCGGGGTTGATCGTGGGCAGCAACCTGCTCTTGGGGTTCGTGACTGGAATCGGGGTCTACTCAGGAAACATGATCGTGGACCTGAACCCGCCCAACTTCTGCATGCTGCTTCTGGGTTTGTCCCAGGCTGCAACCCTCCAATTGCTCCGCCCCGCTCTTGCCTGGGCGGCCGGCGTGCGCTGGATCCGTTGGATGGTGGCCGTGGCGGGCCGACGGTCCATGACGGTCTACTTGTGGCATTTGCCGCTGCTCGCAGCCATGTCCGGGCTGCTTCTGCTTACGGACTTCCCCAAGCCAGCGGCAGGTACGGCCGAATGGTGGTGGGCCCGCCCGCTGGTGCTGCTGGGCGTCCTCCTGCTCTTGCTTCCGGTCCTGCTGCTGTGCGGAAGGCTTGAAGAGCGCCCGACGGCGGCCAGCCACGCGCGCGGCAGGACGCACGTCGCGGTGGTGACTGCCGGCGTCGTGGTCTTCATTCCGGTGGTGGACGCCGCGTTCAACGGACTCACGCTGACCCTTCTGGGTGGGGGAGCGGCGTGCTTCGCGCTGGGAGTGTTGCTCCTGGGACGGATACCCGCCGGACTCCCGTCCGCGGCCGTTCCCGATGCCCCTGCGGGGCCATTGCCAGAGCCCGGTTTACGTGCGAATCTCGACTCATGACTGAGTTCACGGATTCAACCGCAGAGTCGTTCAGCCCGGACGTGACAACGGTCAGGAACGACAAATTCCACCGCTACGAGCTTCTTGTCGATGGTGAAGTAGCCGTGATCTCGCAGTTTATGGACAAACCCGGCCACATCGACTTCCTCCACACTGAGACGCGCCCGCACTTCAAGGGCCGCGGGCTGGCGAAGGTCCTGGCGCACTTTGCCTTGGACGACGTCGTCGCCTCCGGCAAGCGGATCATCCCGCATTGCCCATTCATCGCCGCCTATCTGCGCAGGCATGAGGGATACGAGCTCGACGTCGATTGGCCGCCGGAACCGCCCGTAGGGGAACCGGACAACGATTAGTCAGACGCGGTTTTGCCCAAGAAAACGCCGGAAGACCACCCTGCTGACTAAGTCATGGCCCGGCATTGAGCCAGCCGATCTCTGATTCGGAAACAATTTGCGAAGTTCGCGACACGATTCACACCCCCCAGCCGCACGCCACTTTCCGTCTTTGCTGTAATCGGGCCGAACTGCCGCCCCGGGCGGGCCACCGTCGCGGTGTAGGTGCCTACTTTTGTGCCTTCCTTTTCTGCCATTGCCAGGCGTGCCAGAACAGAAGCGTCGCCAGGATCAGAGCGGTGGCTTGGAGAAGCTGCGGGGTCATGTTCATCAGGATGAACGGGAACGGCATCGTATTTCCCGGAGTGGGGGTGAGCGGGGCCATCGCCTCATTGATGATCACCATGATGCCTATGACGAGCGCCAGCTCGAGCACCCATAGCCCGATGATGAACGGATTCACCGCGGCCCTCCGCTGAGGTACCTCGACCGCGCCTAGGTGATGCTCCAGCGCATTCCCGTGCTCGTCGATTTCGCGGAATTCAATCCTGCCATGAGCCTCGTCCATGGTCTGTTCCTCCCGGTTGGTGTGCCGTGGCCCCCACAGAGGCTCGAAAGGCGCACTTTTGAGGCACTCTACCGCGAGCACCGAAAACGTACGAGTACCGCCGTCGAGATGGCATTTGACGGCCGGGACGTGCATCACCACACGGAGCGTCAACGGCGCTAGTCTGGGCGCATGACAACTCGTGCCAACGATCTCACCGCCCTGGTCACCGGTGCTACTGCCGGGCTCGGTGGCCGGATTCGCCCGTCAGCTGGCCGAATCCGGCCACCACCTGGTCCTCGTGGCCCGCGACGAAACCCGGCTGAGGTCAAGCGCCGAGGTGCTTGAACGGGACTTCAGCATCTCTGTGGAGGTGCTGCCCGCCGACTTGACCTCCGACGTCGGGGTTGCGGCTGTCGTGGCCAGGCTGCGGGACGCTTCGCGGCCGGTGGACGTGCTGGTCAACAATGCCGGAATCGGTTTGCTGAATTCTTTCGAGAAGAACGATGTGGACGACGAAAAGCGGCATTTGCGGCTGCATGTCCAGACGCCCATGGAGCTGTGCCACGCGGCGTTGGGGGTGATGTTGGCACGCAAGTCGGGCCGGATCATCAACGTTGCGAGCGTTGCGGCATTCGCGAACCGGGGAAGCTATTCGGCGGCCAAGGCTTGGCAGGTCAGCTTCAGCCGTTGGGCGAACACCGCGTATGCCGGCAGCGGCGTGAAAGTCACCGCGGTGTGCCCGGGCTTCACCCACACGGAGTTCCACGATCGCATGGGCATGGACAAATCGGTGGCTCCGCGCTTTTTGTGGCTTAACGCCGAGCGCGTTGTCCGGGAAGGGTTGGAAGACAACGCCAAGGGCAAAGGGATTTCCATTCCGTCGAAGCGCTACAAAGCGATCACCGCCGTCATGCGCTTCCTGCCGGCGAAGCTTACGTCGGGTCCGCCCCGCCTCGCCGCGAAGCAATCCGGGTCCGCGAAGTAAGCCGGGGCGCCTGGACCAGCACCGCCACCGCGATCCCGATCACGGCTCCCACGAACGTCTCCACCCCGCGTTCCAGGACGAGCACGCCGGGATCCGCGGGCGCCGCCAACTGAGTCATGAGCAAAATGACCGGAGTGAAGAACACCATGGCCCAGCCGTAATGCCGGGCCATGAACAACTCGGTGGGGAACTGGAACCCGATCACCAGCAGGGCAAGGATGAGGGTGGTTTGCCCGGGGAAATAGTGCAGCGGGGACAGCGGTCCTGGAAAGAGCACGACGGCGACAATCGCCAATCCGAGGAACGTCCCCACGATACGGTGAATGCCGCGGTGCAGGCGGCTCGGCACATCGGCTCCGGCCAGCGGAACGGCGGCCGCGGCCATCGCCCAGTGCGGATGCCCGCTGCCCGTGAGCACTCCGCAAGCACCTGCCGCGCCGACGGCGAGCACATACCGGGCTGCGTGGAGTCCGGCTGCTTGGCGCAGCCGCGCCGAGGATGCCGGAATGTCCCGGACGGCGCCACGTTCCCACACCCGGTACCGGAGCCACCCGGCGAAACCCACCACCATCGAAAACGCTGCCGATGCCGCGCAGATCAGGACCGCGGCAAGGAACGGGACGTGCGCTGGAACAGAAGCGCATGCTCCGAGGGCCAGGATTCCGAAGAACGGGCCATTGGGTTTGAGCCGCACCTTGTCCGAGAACAGCGAGCCCACACCCGCCAGGAGCCCTTCGATCACCACCAATCCCCATGAATGGATATGGGAGACGGACAAGAACGTGCCCACGGAAACGCCGGCCAGGAGCACGGCGGCGGCCTGGGCCTGGTGTTTGAGCCGCAGTTGGTGCGATTCGGCACGACCGTACATGCCGGTCAGGGCGCCGAACACGGCGTAGATGATGAGGTCCGCCCGGCCAATCGCAAGAAGCACAAGGGCCGGCACGGCGACGCTCAGTGCGACGCGGACGGCAGCAAGGTGATCGTTGCTTGCCGGTGGAACGGTATGAAGCGCACGGGCATGGACAATGATTGATCGCAACGGGACACCACCAATCAACTCAGCCGATCATTGGGAAGTTATCAGCACCCCCGGATCCGCGCCATTAGCTGGGTCACAACGTTTCCTTGTGCGTCCCCACCCAACTAGCTCGCAGTTGTTGTCGTTTTGGGGCGCGGAAACGACAACTACTGCGAGTCAGTTGGGTGTGGCGGGAGGCGAGTCAGGCCGGGAAGCATCGCAACGCCGTCGAGCGGGCGGATTCCAGCGCTTCGCGAACGGGACGTTTGCGGTGTTGTTCGGAGAGGATTTCCACACCCCACGGCCCGTTGAAGCCGATGGCCTGGAGCGTTGTGATGAACCCCGCGACGTCTTGGTCACCCTCGCCGCAAAGGCGGCGATTGTCGCGGGTGTCCTCGAAGAGCGTCCCCTTGATTTCCGCATCAGCGTCATTGAGCTCGACGCCGAAAATCTGTTCGGCGGTGAGGCTGCGGGACAGTTCATCCAAGCTTGTTCCCGCCCGGAAGACATGCCAGTAATCAACCACCAAACCGCAGTCCGGCATATCGACAGATCGCATGAGCTCGGCCGCCGCCGGCATCGAACCGACCATCGAAAACGGCATTGGCTCGAGCGCAATGCGGGTCCCTCGGTGCGAGGCTTCCTTTGTCAGGTGCCGCAGCGGTTCCACCAGGAATTCGAGATCATCCAGGGGCTCACCGAACGCCGTTCCTATCTTGATGAAGCGCGCGCCCAGTGTTTCGGCCGCCTCGAGCAGCAGTTCGAATTGCGGCTTCCATTCGTGGGAGCGGGATTCGTCCCACCAGTTGCTGAGAAGCTCGACTTCAACGTGGCGGAGGCCTGCTTGATCGATGAGTTTCCTGAGCCCGGAGAAGCCGATGGTGTCCCTTGCGGCCACCAGGTCGTCGTACGCCAATCCGAACCCTGCCCATCCGGTGGAGGCGATGGCTTCCAGTCGCTCGCCCAGGGGGACCGGGCTTGTCTCGGGGTTGGTCAAAGGCGCAACGTCTCCTGCGCTGGTCCAGCAGGTCGCGATTAGTTCGGGTGTGCTTGAGTACATCATCGTTCTCCTCGCGACAGTGCGCGGCTAGTTACGGCAGGTGAGGGCGTGGATACCCAGTCACAATCTAATTGGAACGCTCCATTGACAATTGGTCAAGCCTTGATTTAGCGTTGGAGCGTTCCACAAAGCGATCTGAATCACATTGCGAAAAGTGGATCACATCCGTTCATAGCTCGATGGTTCCGGCGTCCCCTGCCTTCGACGGCACAGATACGGGGTCGACGGTCGAAGTACGCGACATCAAAGGAGATTTCACGTGGCAAAGCTCAATTGGCGGCGGGGCGCAGTGGCGCTGGCCGTAGTACCGCTTCTGGCCCTGGCAGCATGTTCCAGCGGAGGCGGGAAGCCGGCTGACACCGCCAACGCCGCCGGCGGCGGACAAGCCGCCAGCACTCCCCGGATCAAGGTAGCGCTCATCACCCACGCCGAGGCTGGGGACACGTTCTGGGACATCGTCCGCAAAGGCGCGGAGGCGGCGGCCGCGAAGGACAACGTCGAGGTTCTTTATACGAGCGACGCCGACGCGGGGCGCCAGTCCCAGTTGGTGCAGCAGGCCATCGACCAGAAGGTTGACGGCATCGCCGTCACCATCGCCAACCCGGGCGCAATGAAGGACGTGCTGAAGAAGGCCACCGACGCCGGCATCCCGGTGGTGAGCTTCAACGCCGGCGGTGACGTCTCCGCGCAGATGGGCGCGTTCACCCACTTCGGTTCCAATGAGACCCTGGCTGGCGAAGCGGTGGGCGCCAAGCTGGCTTCACAGGGCTACAAGCACCCCATCTGCGTGATCATGTCACAGGGACAGGTGCAACTCGAACAGCGGTGCGCAGGCGTGAAGACGAAGGTGCCCGGGACCGAGATCCTCTATGTCAACGGGGCCGATATGACGGCAGTGCAGTCCACTGCGACGGCGAAACTGCAGGCCAGCAAGGATGCAGACGTGATCATCGGGTTGGGCGCTCCCTTCACCTTGACCATTCTCAAAGCCGTGGCAGATGCCAACAGCCCCATCAAGGTGGCCAGCTTCGACCTGAACCCCGCACTGGCGCAGGCGATCAACGATGGCAAGGTCCTGTTCACGGTGGACCAGCAGCCGTGGCTCCAGGGCTACTTGTCCATTGACTCGATCTGGCAGAACAAGCTTGGTGGTTTCAAGGTCGGTGGCGGGCAGCCTGTCCTCACGGGCCCGACGATCGTGGACAAGTCCAACATTTCCGACGTTCTGAAGTTCGTTCAGCAGGGCATCCGCTAATCCGATGACCGCTCGGCTCGCGCGGCACGATTTCCGTGCCGCGCGAGCTGATCGAGAAGAAAGGTATTTCATGGCTTTAGTTACTGCCCCGGCACCCAAAACTGCCGCGGATGAGCGGGTCGCGAAGCGGAGCCCGTTGAGCAAGTTGATGGCCCGTCCTGAAGTCGGCGCCCTCGTGGGGGCCGTTGTTCTCTTCATTTTCTTCGCTTCGGTGTCCCAGACGTTCACGCAGCCGAACGCGCTCGCGACCGTGCTGTATGGTTCTTCGACGATCGGGATCATGGCGGTGGGGGTGTCGCTGTTGATGATCGGCGGCGAGTTCGACCTCTCCACCGGTGTAGCCGTGATCTCCTCGGCACTGACTGCCTCGCTGTTCAGCTGGAACTTCTCGCTGAACGCGTGGGTCGGCGTCGTGCTGGCGCTCGTCGTTTCGCTCGGCATCGGCTTCATCAATGGCTGGATCCTGGTCAAGACGAAGCTGCCGTCCTTCATCGTGACGCTGGCGACGTTCCTGATGCTCACGGGCCTGAACCTGGCCCTGACCCGGCTGATCGGCGGGTCCGTGTCCTCGCCGTCGATTTCGAAGCTGGACGGGTTCGAGTCGGCGCATGCGGTGTTCGCGTCTTCGGTCAGCATCGGCGGGGTCGAGGTGAAGATCACGGTGTTCTTCTGGATCATCCTGGTCGCCATCGCGTCCTGGGTGCTGCTGCGCACGAAGGTGGGCAACTGGATCTTCGCCGCCGGCGGTGACGCGAACGCTGCCCGCGCCGTGGGTGTCCCGGTGACCAAGACCAAGATCGGCTTGTTCATGGCGGTGGGGTTCTGCGGCTGGGTCCTGGGCATGCACAACCTCTTCGCGTTCGACGCGGTGCAGTCCGGTGAGGGCGTGGGCAACGAGTTCCTGTACATCATTGCCGCGGTGATCGGCGGCTGCCTGCTCACCGGCGGTTACGGTTCCGCGGTGGGCGGGGCGATCGGTGCGTTCATCTTCGGGATGGCGAACAAGGGCATCGTGTACGCGCAGTGGAACCCGGACTGGTTCAAGTTCTTCCTGGGCCTGATGCTGCTGCTGGCCACCATCGTGAACCTCATCGTCAAACGCCGCGCAGAGCTCAAGTAGAAGGGGCGCAAGAGAATGAATGCCAAACAGATCGACCAGCAGACCCTGCTCAAGGATGAGAAGGACCCGCTGACCCACACCCCCGTGCACCTGCTCTCCCTGGACGGGGTGGGCAAGCACTACGGGAACATCATCGCCCTGCGGGACGTGACCATGGCCGTGGACAACGGCCGGGTCACCTGTGTGCTGGGGGACAACGGCGCGGGCAAGTCCACGCTGATCAAGATCATCGCCGGACTGCACCAGCACGACGCCGGGGTGCTGAAGATCATGGGGGAGGAGCGGAAGTTCAACTCCCCGCGCGACGCCCTGGACGCGGGCATCGCCACGGTGTACCAGGACCTGGCCGTGGTGCCGTTGATGCCGATCTGGCGGAACTTCTTCCTCGGCTCGGAACTGACCACCGGCTGGGGCCCGTTCAAGTCCATGGATGTCCAGAAAATGAAGGACATCACGCTCAAGGAACTGGCCCAGATGGGCATCGACCTGCGCGATGTGGAACAGCCCATCGGCCAGCTCTCCGGCGGGGAGCGCCAGTGCGTGGCGATCGCGAGGGCCGTGTACTTCGGGGCGAAGGTGCTGATCCTGGACGAACCCACCGCCGCGCTGGGCGTGAAGCAGTCCGGCGTCGTGCTCCGTTACATCCTGCAGGCCCGCGACCGCGGGCTGGGCGTCATTTTCATCACGCACAACCCGCACCACGCCTTCCCGGTCGGGGACCGTTTCCTGCTGCTCAAGCGCGGCAAGTCCATCGGCTACTACGACAAGAAGGACATCACCCTGGACGAACTCACCGCCCAGATGGCCGGCGGCGCGGAACTGGCCGAACTCGCCCACGAACTCGAACAACTCGGCGGACACACCCAAGCCCTCAAGGAAGTCCAAGCCGAAGTCGCCGGGGTATCCGAAGTGACCGACGTCGCGGGCGCAGCTGACAATTCAAGGGAAAGCAGCCCGCGGCACGCTTAGCGCGCGGGGAGACAGCGCGGACGGAGACGGGGGTCCGCCGGAAAACCGGACGGGCCCCCGCTCGCCATGCCACTGCGGGAATGTGCACGAAGTAGTAGACGGGAAGACAGCATGCCGATCCGGGTTGGCGTTATTGGCGCCGGTGTCATGGGCGCAGACCACATCAGGAACCTCTCCACCACCATCAGCGGGGCCGAAGTCACCTTCGTGGCAGACCTCGACGCCGGACGTGCGGCAGCTGCGGCGCCGCCATCCGCACGCATCACCACCGACCCCTCCGAGCTGATCAACTCCAGCGACGTTGACGCCGTCGTCGTCGCTTCCCATGACTCCACCCATGCGGGACTGGTGCTGGAATGCTTCGAAGCGATGACCCCGGTATTGTGCGAAAAGCCGTTGGCTCCCACGCTCCTGGAAAGCCGCGAAGTGGTGGAGGCCGAAGCCGACCTCTTGGCCGCAACGGGTGCGCGGCTGCTGTCGATGGGCTTCATGAGGCGCTTCGATCCCGGCTATGTCGCCTTGCGCGAAGCCACCCGGGCACGCACGCAAGGCGAGCCTTTGCAGGTCCACTGCACCAGCCGGACCGTATCCGCGGGACCGGGCGCGAGCTCGGAGTCCGCCATCACCAACTCGGCCATCCACGAGCTGGACATCATCCCCTGGCTGTTGGATTCGCCCATCACTGAGGTGTCCTGGCAAGCGGGGCGGAGCTCCCGGTACAGCACGGGTGACCTGCGGGACCCGGCCTTCATGCTCCTACGCGCAGCCGACGGCACCCTGGCAACGCTCGAACTCTTCCTCAACGCCCAGTACGGTTACACCACCCGGTGCGAGGTTGTTTCGGAGTTCGGCACTGCCGCGCTCCCGGAACCGGCCGCCCTCGATGTCCGGCAGGAAGGGAAGCGCAGCTCCGAAATCCCCGCAGACTGGCGTCCACGTTTCGCCGACGCGTACCGCCTGCAACTTCAGGCCTGGATCTCCGCCCTCGAAAAGGGAGAGCCGGCGCCGCTCGCCACGGGTGAGGATGGCCTGCGCGCGTCGCAGCTCGCACAAGCGATGATCCGCTCGCTCCACAGCGACGGAGCCTACACAAAGGTGATCTACTGATGGTTTCATCCGGTCTGCCAGTATCAAGGGTGCCGGATTCGCGCGACGCTCCGGCGTTGCGCTGGGGGATCATGGGTCCGGGGTGGATTGCCGAACGCTTCGCGGAATCGGTGCAGGCCCACTCAACGCAAGTGATCGCCGCCGTCGGCTCCCGCTCCCTGGACCGCTCCAAGGCGTTCGCGGATGCTTTCGGCGTGCCCGCCGCCTATGGAAGCTACGAAGAGCTGGCCGCGGCTCCCGACATAGACATTGTGTACGTGTGCACTCCGCACAACTTCCACCATGCGGCTGCTTTGATGGCCATCGACGCCGGCAAACACGTCCTGGTCGAGAAACCGATCGGCCTGAATGCCGCGCAGGCACGGGATATCGCCGCGCGGGCCAAGGCAGCCGGCGTTTTCGCCGCCGAGGCTATGTGGAGCTTCTTCCTTCCGAAGTTCGACGTGATCCGGCAAGTGCTCGACGCCGGGACGCTGGGTACCGTAACGACGGTCCTGGCGGAATACGGTGAGCACTTTGAACGCGGCCACCGCATCTTCGATCCCGCTCTGGCTGGCGGGCCATTGCTGGACCTCGGCACCTACCCGCTGGCCCTCATCACCGAAGTCCTCGGCGCCCCGGAACGCTTGAGCGCTTTCGGCGAGCCCCACGAATCGGGTGTCAACGCCCAACTCTCCGCCATCATGCAATTCACGGGCGGGGGCCAGGCCGTGATGAATACGCACTTGCATAATTTCACCCCCACCGCGGCGACGATCGTTGGCTCCGAGGCCACATTGACCATCGACGGCCCCTTCAATATGCCCGGCGGTTTCGAGCTCCGTTTCCCGGACGGCACGCGGCTTCGCCACAACGAGGCTGCGGGCGGGCATGTGGAAGGCTTGCACTTCGAAGCCGCAGCGGTGGCCCGCGCCATCGCCGCGGGTGAGACGGAAACCCAACAACGGCCCCTGGCCTCCTCCATCCGGACGATGGATGTTGCCGATGAAATCCGCCGCCAAGTGGGCATTGAATTCCAGGGCGAAGGCAATGCCGCCTGAGCAATTGTTGTACTGACTATCGAAAGGACGGGCCCATGGCCTACATCGAACAGCACTCCTCCAGTCTCCCCACGCCTGTGCGGCTTGGACTCATAGGGTCCGGCTGGATGGGAGCGTTCCACGGCGAAAGCATAGCTCGCAGGGTTCCGGGTGCGGTCCTGGCCGCCGTCGCCGATCCCAACGTGGACTCCGCCGCGTCCGTGGCTTCCCAGCTTGGTACGGCGAAGGTCACTCCCGACGCCGCGGACATCCTGGCCGATCCTGACATCGATGCCGTCATCATCGCCAGTCCGGCGCGTTTTCACGCTTCCCTGATCGCCCAGGCCGCGGCCGCCGGCAAGCACGTATTTTGCGAGAAGCCTGCCGCGCAGAGCCTCGAAGAGCTCGACGCCGCCCTCCTCGCTGTCGAAACCGCCGGGGTACATTTCCAGATCGGCTTCAATCGCCGTTACGCCACCGACTTCCAAGCCGCGAAGAAGGACCTGGCCGAAGGAATTGTAGGGGAGCCGCAGCTCTTGCGCTCGTTGACAAGGGATCCGGGTACCGGGAGCATCGGACATGCAGCCAGGATTCCGGCCTGGACGATTTTCCTGGAAACCCTCATCCACGATTTCGACACTCTGAACTGGTTCAACGAAGGCGCCGAACCGGTGGAGGTCTACGCCGTCGCGGACGCACTGGTTGAGCCGAGCCTTCGTGACCAGGGATTCCTGGACACCGCCGTGGTCACCATCCGCTACAGCAATGGCGCCCTGGCGGTGGCGGAAGCCAACTTCAGTGCGCTGTACGGCTATGACGTCAGGGGCGAAGTCTTCGGTTCCAAGGGCATGGTGCAGGCCGGACGGCCCACTGAAACGGCTGCCCTGAGGTACACGGCAGAGGGCCTTTCCGCTGAGACTCCGAGGCTCAACGTGGAACTGTTCCGCGATGCCTACACCGCTGAGCTCGTGGACTTCGCGGCGGCAGTCCGCGCGCGCCGCGATGGCACGCAACCGCCGTCGGGCGCTTTCACCCTCACCCCGGGAGCTGCTGACGCGCGCCGCGCCCTCGCGATGGCTTTGGCCTGCATCGAGTCGGTCCAGCAAGGCGGACCGGTGGCGGTACCTGCAGTTTCGAGCAACAGCAAGGCCGGTGTCTGATGCGGCTGGCTGTCTGCGCCGAAATGGTCTTCACGGAACTGCCGTTCGCCGAGCGGGTACGTCGGATCCATGAGGCAGGATTCGACGTCGAACTCTGGGACTCGAGGAACAAGGACATTGCGGCGCTTAAGGCGAGCGGCGCGGTCTTTTCCTCCATGACCGGGTACACCTCCGGGAGCCTGGTTGACGCCGACACCGCCGATGACGTGGTGAGGACGGCCGAGACGCTGATTCCGACCGCCTTGGAACTCGGCGTCAGCCGCATGGTGGTGCACTCGGCGGAGCTGATCGACGGCAAAGCAGCCCGTCCCGCCTACCGGGCCAACGGCAGTATGTGGATCACGGGTGCCCGGACCCTTGAACGCCTTGGCGCGCTCGGGGAAAAGCACGGACTGACGTTTTGCCTCGAAAACCTCAACACCGTGCTGGACCACCCCGGAATTCCGCTCGCACGGGCCAAGGACACTTTGGCGCTCGTGGAGGCGGCCGGACATCCCAACGTGAAGATGATGCTGGACCTGTACCACGCTCAATTGGGGGAGGGGAACCTCATTGAACTGGTGCGTACCGCCTTGCCGCACATCGGCGAGATCCAGGTGGCGGACGTCCCCGGCCGCTGTGAACCCGGCACCGGCGAAATCAATTACCTGGCTGTGGCTCGGGCGCTCGTCGCCGCGGGCTACGAAGGCACCGTCGGCATGGAGGCATGGGCCAGCGGAGACGACATGGAGGCGCTCGAGGCATTCCGGCGGGCGTTCACGGTTGAGGCCGCGGAATCCCGCAACAGCTCAGCTTTTTCAACGGAGGTAGCACTATGAAGGACGTCGTTCTCGGGCTGGTTGGAGTCGGGCGGATCGGCGTCATGCATGCCAGCAACATCGCGGCCCTCAACGGGGAATTGAATGGACAAGGCATCAACGTGGAGTTGCGGCTCACGGACGTGGCTGAAGACCATGCCCGTCGAGTCGCAGCTGGTCTCGGCGCCGAGTTCCTACCCTCGGTGGAGGCGTTGATCGCCTCCGGCGTGGATGGGCTGGTGATCGCAACCGGCACGGGTACGCACCCGGAACTAATCCGAGCTGGGGTGGACGCCGGTATCCCGGTGTTCTGCGAGAAGCCTGTAGCCATGAATGTGGCCGATTCGCTGCCTGTCCTGGAACATATCCGCGCCAACGATGGCGTGGTGCAGATCGGCCACCAGCGTCGCTTCGATGCCGGCTACCTTGAAGCCAGGCGTGCGTACCAAGCGGGGGAGCTCGGCTGGATCCACTCACTGCGCGCCGTGACCTGCGACATGGCACCGCCGCCCGTGGAGTTCCTGGCAAC
This sequence comes from Arthrobacter sp. FW306-1B-G06A, assembly GCF_058781765.1. Taxonomy (NCBI): domain Bacteria; kingdom Bacillati; phylum Actinomycetota; class Actinomycetes; order Micrococcales; family Micrococcaceae; genus Arthrobacter; species Arthrobacter sp. FW306-1B-G06A. Next base: position 83,119 of record NZ_JBYSXB010000018.1, read on the forward strand.
GTCCGGCGGGTTGTTCCGCGATTGCTCGGTCCACGACTTCGACATCCTGCGCTGGCTGACCGGCCGCGAGATCGTAGAGGTCTATGCCAAGGGTTCCAACAACGGCGATCCCGCCATCGGAGAAGTGGGCGATGTGGACACCGCCTTGGCTCTGATCACCTTCGACGACGGGACGGTCGGCACAGTCTCGGCAACCCGCTACAACGGTGCAGGGCATGACGTGCGCCTCGAAATCCAAGGCTCCAAGCGTTCCATCATGGTTGGCCTGGACGACAAGACAGCCATGGAATCAGCCGAGGCCGGGATCGCCTTCCCGTCCGGAGAACCCCACAAGACCTTCGCCGAACGCTTCGACCAGGCCTACCGCTCGGAAATGGCGGCCTTCGTTGAACTGGTCCTGGGCCAACGGGAAAACCCGTGCACCCCCGAGGACGCCGTCGCAGCTTCCCGTGTGGCGGATGCCGCGCAGGAGTCGCTGGCAAGCGGAGTTCCCGTCAGAGTGGCGCTAGTGGGGGCGAAGGCGAGTTAGGCGATTACAGGTCCCAACTAGCTCGCAGTTGTTGTCGTTTTGACGGCCCAGAACGACAACAACTGCTTGGGCCCACGCCGCCAGGGTTCCCTGACCGTGGGGCCCCGCCGGCGAGGGCCCCAGCCTGAGCTTGCGAAGGTTGGGAGCCGGCGGGGACTTGCGAGGCGAGGGTGGCGGTGGGGATTGGGTGTGCGGCTCCTTAGGCGCCGAACGGCAGGCGGGGGTCGATGTCCTGTCCGTCCCAGCTCTGCCGCACCCACCCGTGGTGGGGGTCGTCGCTGATGAGCCATTCCCGCACAGGTCCCGGGCCGGCCATGACGTTCAGGTAGTACAAGTCGTAGCCCGGAGCGGCCATGGCGGGGCCGTGCCAGCCGTAGGGAACAAGAACGACGTCGCCCGTGCGAACCTCCGCGGCCACATCGATCGGCCGTTCATCTGAGGCGTAGACACGCTGATAGCCGATTGCATCGGCGTCGGCGGGTGCACCCGACCCTTGAGCCACGCGGGTCTCGAAGTAGTAGATTTCCTCAAGCTCCGTTTCGCCGTCCTTTTCCTCGTCATGCTTGTGCGGAGGATAGGAGGACCAGTTGCCTGCGGGCGTCAGCACTTCGCAGACGATGAAACGGTCGGCCTCAAGGGCGGCGGGAGTGCCGAAGTTGTGGACCTGGCGGGAGCAGTTGCCTGCTCCGCGCAGCTCCACAGGGGTTTCGGCCGCGGTCACGAGCCTGGTGGGGTACGACGCGTTGGCGGGGGCAGTCGCGACGGCGACGCGGCCGCCGTCGGGCGAACTGATGGTGACCGCGGCGTTCGTGCCGGAATACAGGACATCGCTGGGGCCATGGAATACCGACGCCCGCCCCGCGAGGGGATACTCGACGTCGTCGACCGTCACCGTGAAGGCGCCGTTGAGCGGCACAATGATCCGCTCCTCAGCTGCGGCGGGGAGTTCGACGGCGGCGCCCGCGGCGAGCGTGGCCACCTTGAGCCCGGTGTGGGCCCACCCGTCCACAGTCAACGCGGAATCGGAGGTTCCGAGCGAGATGTCCCAATCGCCGTCGTTGGCGGTTCCCAGTGGATAGACCCAGTTGGCCATGAAGTTGTGTCCTTGCGTTAGCGCTGTACGAGTGTCATTTCAAAGCTGTAGGAATCGGCCCGGTACACGTGGTGGCCGGTTTCCACCATGCGTCCGGTGTCGTCGACGGCGGTCCGTTCCATGGTGACCAATGCCGAGCCGACTTCCGCCTCCAAGAGCGGTGCCTGGTAGTCATTGGCGATCATGGCGCCGATCCGCTGCGAAGCGAGCCGGAAATTGACGCCGCCGCGGCGGAGGATGGCGTAGAGTCCTTCTTCCGCGAGCATGGCCTCGTCCATGGTGGCGATGTCGTCGCGGACCCAGTTCTCCATGAGCGCCAGGGGCTTGCCGCCCACTTTGCGCAAGCGCGTGAAGTGGTACACCTTGGAACCGGCCGGAAGCTGGAGGGCAGTCAGCGTCGCAGCGTCCGCCTCCATGTGCGAGAAGCTGAGGACCTGCGTCGTGGGCTTCTTGCCGTTGTTGGTCAGGTCGTCGTAGAGGCTGGAGAGCTCCAGGGGCCGGCGGACCTGGCTCGACACCACCTGTGTGCCGACGCCGCGCTTGCGGACCAACAGGCCCGAGCGGACGAGCTCGTCCATGGCCTTGCGCATGGTGGGCCGGGACAGGTTGAGCTGGGCGGCGAGGTCTATCTCGTTGTCCAAACGGCTTCCGGGCTCCAGCACTCCGCTGTGGATGGCGGCCTCGATGCCCTGGACCACCTGGTGGTACAAAGGCACAGGGGAAGAACGGTCGATAGTGAGGCCAAGTTGATTCGCCATTGCATGCTCCCTCGCATTCCAGGACCGTCCCGGAAGTTGCAAGCATGTCCGTTCATGTTCGCTTGATAGGACATACTGCTTTACTGATGATAGCAGGAGCATTGCGCGGGTCAAGGGTGCTGGAGGCGCGTTTATTGCGCCGTTTCAGGGGTCTTGTTTGGGACATGTCCAGACATCAGGACGAGCGTCTGGCGCCCTCAGCGGCGGGTGCGCCTTTCGGCGTCGCGCGCCTTCAGCGGCGGCGTCGGGCGCTGCTGCGTTGACGGACGTAGCCGACGGCGGCAAGCACGGCGCCCAGTCCCTCGGCGACTGCGCTAAGGGTCTTCTCGAAAAACCATACGGGCTCGTACATGGACGGGAGCGGACCGATGGCAGGTATGTCGACATAGCGGTAGAGGAGGACCGCAATGAAGGCGCTTCCAGCGACGACCACCGCGGCGGCGTAGGCTGGCCGACTGCCGCGGACCAGGACATACAGGGCGACGAGGATTGCGACCGCGCCCTCAAGGCGGAACAGATTGCCTTCACCGATTCCGCCAGGGGCACCCAACTGGTAACCGGAGGCAAGGTCGAAATGCACCACGGCGTCGACGACCAGGGCTGCCGCCACAAGCAGCCTCAACAGAATGTCCATTGGCTTGCGGCTCGCCGGCTTGCGGCGGGCCGCTTCACGGGTGCTCATTTTGCTGTGCTCATTTCACGACCAGCGTTCCGTGCATGTTGGAGTGGTACGCGCAGTGGTAGGGGTAGCTGCCCGGTGTGGTGGGCGCCGTGAACTGGACCGTTCCGCCTGCGCCGTCGACGGCGGCGTCGAACGCCTTTCCGTCGTCCGAGGTGACCGTGTGGGCCTGCGTGTCCTCGTTCTTCACGGTGATTTTGGCGCCCGGGCTGACCGAGACAGGTCCTTGATAACCGAAGTCCTTGATGGTGATAGTGAGCGATTGCGAGGTCCCCGACGGCGGAGCAGTCGACGACGCGGCGGAAGGTGGGCTCGACGATGCGCCCTGGTAGCCGGTTCCGGACGCCCCGCAACCGCTCACGGCAATCAGGGCTGCCGCTCCAACGATGACCATCATGGCCTTGGGGTTGCTCCTCATGTTTGGTTCCCCGCTTCTCGTGTCCGGTGGCGCGAAGGTGCTTGCCACATTGATGAGACGAATTCCGGAGCGGTCAGGTTCACGGGCGCGGGAAATTGTTTCCGGCGAGCGGGGGCGTCCCGCTCGATCACCCCACCGGACGCAGCGTCCTGCAGACCTCCACGAACGCCTTGAACGGGGCGAGCCGTTCCTCGTCGGGCAGCTGCGAGGCCTCGGGATGCCATTGCACGGATGCCACCCAGCGCTGCGGATCCTCGAGGGCTTCCACGGTCCCGTCCTCCGCGACCGCCGTCACCACCAGGCCATCGCCTATGCGGGCCACGGCTTGGTGATGTCCCGAAGCAATCCGCACCGAGCCCCGTGCGTTGTAGAGTCCAGCCACTTTGGATTCCGGTGAAAGTTCGACGTCGTGCCACGCCCAGGCGCTGAGCTCGCCTTCCGCCGGGCTGAGGCCGTTGTGCTCGACCGATGAGGGGTGCATGTCCTGGATGAGCGTCCCGCCGTAGACCACGTTGAGGAGTTGGTGGCCGCGGCAGATTCCGAGGGTGGGCAAGCCGGCGTCGAGCGATCCACGGGCCACCGCCAAGTCCAAGCGATCCTGGTCAGGGTTGACGTCGTAGCAGGCGTCAGTCGCTTCTTCACCGTAGAGTCGCGGATCCAGGTCTCCGCCGCCGGGCAGCAGGACCCCGTTGAGGGAGCGAAGCTCGGCGGCCAGCGGACCGGCTTCGTCGGTAAAGGAGGCGTCCAGGAGTACAGGCTCCGCACCGGCGTCTCGCACTAGTTCGACGATGAAGTCGAAGAGTTCATTCGCCTCTCCCACGCGGGGATCCGTGCTTTCAGAGCTGCTGAGGCGGACGGGAATGCCGATCCGGGGCCGGACGCTGCTCTGCTGTTCGGAAGTCTGCATGCTCCATGATGCACTGGACGGGAGACTCCTGCGCAACGGGAACCGCGGGCTTACGCTGATGCCATGAATCCGTCGCGCGCACTGACTCCCAGTCCCCGCACGCTCGACATTGAGAGCGTGGCCCATTTCGACAGGCTCCTGAGCTCCGGTGCCGCAACGATGCACGGTTGGCACGCCCAGTCGCTGGACTTACGGGGCCGACGGGCGGACCTGCAGCGGCTGGATCCCCAAGGCGCCATCTTCTTGGGCTGTACTTTCGACGACGGCGTCGAGGACTCCCTGCGGAGCCGCGGCGCACTCATCTTTCCGAAGCTGCGTGGGGTGCCGTTCAACCCGTACCGGGGCAGCCTTTACAGCGCCGCCGAACTGTACGAGGACATTGACTCCACGGAATACGAAGCCACCTTGGATGCCCAGGTCTACCACTGGAGCATCATGCCGGGGCAACGGACCAGCCTGGACGCCACCCTCGCCGCAGCCCTGCACGACCACGCTATCGGGGACGCCTTGGACGAGCTCCTGGGCAACGGGGATTTCGCGGGGAACAAGATCGTGGGAGTCATGGGCGGCCACGTCGCGCAACGCGGAACACAGGACTTCGACGACGCGGCGCTCCTGGGCAGGCTCTTGGCCTTGTCCGGCTTCACGGTAGCCACCGGGGGTGGGCCCGGTGCCATGGAAGCCGCCAATTTGGGTGCCTACTTGAGCGGACTGCCCGACGCCGACTTCGCCTCCGCGCTGCAGTCGCTCGCGGCGGTGCCGGGTTTCCGTCCCTCGGTGACGGCGTGGGCGCGGGCGGCGGCCGCCGTCGTCGGGCACCATCCGAGCGGAAGGACGTCGCTGGGCATCCCCACCTGGTTCTACGGACACGAGCCGCCCAACCTCTTCGCGACCCACATCGCCAAGTACTTCGCCAACTCCGTGCGCGAAGCGATCCTGCTGGAGCTATGCAACGGCGGGATCGTGTTCCTTCCGGGCTCAGCCGGCACCGTGCAGGAAATCTTCCAGGACGCGTGCGAGAACTTCTACGGCGCCCCGGAAACCGTCACGCCCATGGTGCTCGTAGGGCGCGATCATTGGGAGCACAAGTATCCCGCGTGGCCCATGTTGCAGAGCCTTGCTGCCGGGAAGGTGATGGAGGGCCGGATCTTCCTGGTGGACAGCGTCGAGGAAGCGCTCGCCGTGGTCGCGGGCTAACTGCTTGGTGATGGCGGCTCGTAACGACAACAAATGCGAGCTACTTGGGAGTTAGTGCGGGGCGCGGCCGCCCAGGCGCGTGGTGACTTTGCGGGCTGCGTCTTGGCATGCCTCGCCGAGGCTGGCGAGCGTGTCCTGCGAGACCCTGAACTTCGGCGCCGGGATCAGGACGGAGGCAACGATGTCTCCGCGGTGGTCAAAGACGGGCGATGCGACGCCGACTTCTTCGATGGACGTTTCGCCGAAATTGAAGGCCCAGCCCCGGGTCACGGACTCCTGCAGCCGAAGAAGGTAGGCCTCGATTGCTTCCTCGTCGAGACCGGGCAATGTAATGGAGCCGCTGCGGAGGAGCTTGCGGACACGGTCGGCGTCTTCGGCGGCGAGGAAGACCTGCACCGAGGAGCTGAGCGCCTCGTTGTAGCGGGCACCCAGCGGAGCGAGGTGCTTGACTTGGTGGCGGCTGGCGATTTGCTCTACGCACATGGATTCGCTCCCGTTCCACACCATGAGCGCGCTCGTCTCGCCTGTCCGTTCGCTCAGCTCACGCAGCACGGGATAGGCCACGCGGCGCTCTTCCAGTTCGGCAAGGAGGGGGCCGGCAAGGGCGATCATCCCCAAGCCGAGCCGGAAGCGGCGGGACTCGGGGTCGCGCTCCACCAGATGTTCTTGTTCGAAGGTTGCCAGGATCCGGGACACGGTGCTCTTGTGCAAGCCGATCCTGCCGGCGATCTCGGTGACTCCCAGCAAGGGTTCTTCGGCGGTGAAGCTGCGGAGCACGGCAATGGCATTCTCGAGTACCGAAGCGCCTTTGGAATCGCCGTTGGCCGGGGTTTCGCTGGTGGTTGCACGCCGTTCTGCACGCGGTTCTGCTGGGGTCATGATGGTCACTATATGGCTCTTTTAATGGGGACATGCCCAGCCTTGGCCGAGAGCAATGAGCATATGAGTCATATGTCCATTGCTCGGGCGCAAGGCTGGGCATGTCCACGGGAGGTGGGGGTTAGGCGCCGATGATGTTGTATTCCGGGCCGAACGGGAACTTGGTGATGTTCTCGGCACCGTCTTCACCGACCACTAGGATGTCGTGCTCCCGGTACCCGCCTGCACCCGGCTGGCCATCGAGGACGGTGATCATCGGTTCCATGGAGACCACCATGCCGGGCTCCAGGACCGTGTCGATGTCCTCGCGCAGTTCCAGTCCGGCTTCACGGCCGTAATAGTGCGAGAGGACCCCGAAGGAGTGTCCGTAGCCGAAGGTGCGGTTGGCGAGAAGTCCATGCGCCACGTAGATCTCGTTGAGCTCGGCCGCGATGTCCTTGCAGACCGCCCCGGGCTTGATGAGCTCGAGGCCGCGCTTGTGGACCTCCACGTTGATGTTCCACAGTTCCAGGGAGCGGGCATCGGGTTCGCCGTAGAACAGGGTGCGCTCCAGGGCCGTGTAGTAGCCCGAGGTCATGGGGAAGCAGTTCAGGGACAGGATGTCGTGTTCCTGGATCTTGCGGGTGGTGGCCCAGTTGTGGGCGCCGTCCGTGTTGATGCCGGACTGGAACCACACCCAGGTGTCGCGGATCTCGGAGTCCGGGAACGTCCGGGCGATCTCGTGCACCATGGCTTCGGTGCCGATCAGGGCAACCTCGTACTCGGTGATTCCTGCCGTGATGGCGTTGCGAATGGCCTCGCCGCCGAGGTCGCCGATCCGGGCGCCGTGCTTGATGACCTCGATCTCTTCGGCCGATTTGATCATGCGCTGGCGCATGGCGGCCTGGGCGACGTCCACTAGCGTCGCCCCGGAGAAGGCGGCCTGGATCTTGTTGCGGTTGTCCAGGGGAAGGGAATCGTCCTCGACACCCAGGCGGCGGACGGTGATCCCGCGGGTTCGCAGCACTTCCTGGATACCGAAGATGTAGTTGTCCCGGCGCCAGTCCGTGTAGACAAGGTTGTCCCCGTAGCTGCGGCGCCACGGCATTCCGGCGTCGATGTTGGCGGTAACGGTGACGGTGTCGTCGGCCGTGACCACCATGGCGTAGGAACGGCCGAAGTAGGTGAACAGGAAGTCGGAGTAGTACTTGATGGAGTGGTAGCTGGTCAGGACAACGGCGTCCAGATCCTTCTCGGCCATGATCCGGCGAAGACCCGCGAGGCGTCGTTCAAACTCTGTGTCGGAGAACGTCAGGGAGACTTTCTCTCCGTTGTTGAGGACCTTGAGGCGCTCAAGCTTGGCGACGTCGCTTACGGCTTCATTCTCGGTGATGGTCATGGGTGGTGTTCCTTTCAATGGGTGGGTTGTTTTCAGTCCTGCTGGAGGGGCTTCTTGGAAGTCTCCACAGCGAAGAGGACCGCGATGAGGGAAATGACGGAGGCTGCTACGAGGTACCAGCCGGGGGCCAGCTGGTTGTGGGTCAGGCCGATGAGGAGTGTTGCCATGAACGGGGCGGTGCCGCCGAACAGGGCGTTGGAGAGATTGAAGCTGACGGCGAAGCCGCTGTAGCGGACCCTCGTGGGGAAGAGCTCGGCAAGGAAGCTGGGCAGGGTGCCGTCGTTGAGGGTGAGCATGGCGCCCAGCAGGATCTGGACCAGGACAATGACCAGGAAATTTCCGGTGTCGAGGAGCATGAACGCCGGAACGGTCAGCACCACGAACAGTACGGAAGCCGTGATGAGCATGCGCTTGCGGCCGAACCTGTCCGAGGCGATACCCGTCAGGAAGATGAATCCGATGTAGCTGAGGAGGGCAATGGTGGTGGCCAGGAACGATTCGGCTGCACCGAAATGAAGCTCCTCGGAAAGGTACGTCGGCATGTAGCTGAGGATCACGTAGAAGCCGACGGCGTTGAGCAGCACCGCGCCCGTCGCGATGATCAGCTGCTTGCGGTACGTCTTGAACATCGCGAAGGCCGGAGCCTTGACCGCGGTGTCCTTCGCGGCCATTTCGCGGAAGGCCGGGGTGTCCTCGAGTTTGGTACGGATGTAGCGGCCAATCAGGCCCATCGGGGCGGCCAGGAGGAAGGGCAATCGCCAGCCCCATTCGCCGAGCTGCTCGGCGCTCAGTACCGAACTGAGAAGTGCCGCCAGAAGGGAACCGAGCAGCAGGCCTGCCGCCGTGCTGGCAGGTACGACGGCGGCATAGAGTCCGCGCCGATTGGCCGGCGCGTACTCCACCAGGAAGGCTGAGGCACCTGCGTATTCGCCGGCCGCCGAAAAGCCCTGGACAACCCGGACGAGCAGCAGGAGGACCGGCGCCATGACGCCGATGGTGTTGTAGCCGGGGATGAGGGCGATGCAGAACGTAGCCACGGACATGAGCACGATCGAGAGGGAGAGTGCTTGTTTGCGTCCGAGGCGGTCACCGATGTGGCCCCAAATGAATCCGCCCAATGGACGGACAAAGAAGGAGACGGCGAAGACGCCAAACGTGGCGAGCAGTGCGGTCTGCCGGTCCGATGCGGGGAAGAAGACGGTCGAGATGATCCCGGCAAGGTAGCCGTAGACGGCGTAGTCGAACCATTCGACGAAATTGCCGATGAAGCTTGCAGTGATGACCCGTCGCCGGGTGTCTTTGCTGACTGTGTGGCTATTGGCTGGCATCGATGTGCCGCCTTGGATGGCTGCTTCGTCGGGAAGGTCGCCGGATCCGCCTTTGGATCCGGCAGGAGCGCTTCCCGGGATGGCTGCCACGGAGGATGTTTCGTTTTTCATGAATCCACCAAGAACTTTTGGGGTTGCATTCAACGCAACGCTGTTGCACCAGAATAGATGTGTTGCGCGTCACCGTCAAGAGTCTTCGGCTGTCGCCCAACTGACTCGCGCTTGTTGTCGTTTTGAGGGCGCTAAACGACAACAAGTGCTAGCTAGTTGGGAGGGTGGGTGG
>NZ_JBYSXB010000019.1:0-47723 GCF_058781765.1 Arthrobacter sp. FW306-1B-G06A
CCCTCCCAGCCCGAAGGCGCCTTCTCCACCCTCCTCTCCCACGTGGCCGATCGCGTAGAGGACCTCCTCGCCGACGAATTCGCCCGGCGCGGTTTCAGCGCAGCCGACGGCGCCATGTATGCCCAAATGCTCGTGGGCATGGTGGCGATGACCGGCCAATGGTGGCTGGACCACCGCGAGCCCGACAAACGCGCGGTAGCCGCCCACCTGGTCAACCTGGCATGGAACGGCCTGACGGGCCTGCAAAAGGAGCCGGAACTCCGGAGCGAGGGCTAGGGCGTCTGGTTGGCTTTTGCGGTTGCGGTTGCGTCCACGGTTGCCGTGGTCGCCTCCGCGCTTGCGTTTCCGTGGTCGCCCACGCGGTTGCGTTTCCGTGGTCGCCTCCGCGGCGCAACTGCCCTTTCGCACGCATCCGTGCTCGCTTCCGCGGCGCAACGGGCCTTTCGCACGCATCCGTGCTCGCTTCCGCGGGGCAACGGCCCTTCGCCGTCGCTTAGACACAACGCAAAGGGGCTAGTCGCTCGCTGAGCGAGCTTCCTAGCCCGTTGCGTCGCGATGCGCTCCTACCCGAAGGCCCGCAGCGCCGCTCTTGCCAATCTTCCTTTTGGCGCGCCTCACTCTCGACGCAGATGTGCCCCGTCGACGCGCAAAATTCCTATCGACACTGGAATCCGCGCAGCGAATTCCTCTTTCCGAGTCGAGGATCCATTTCGGTGTCGAGAATCGCCCCCGATTCCCCAGCAACGATTTCCGACCCGCGCCCGGACCTCCGACGCCGATGTGCCCCGACGACGCGCAAAATTCCTATCGGCACTGGAATCCGCGCATTGATTTTCTCGATCTGTGTCGCTGGCAAATTTGTGTGTCAAGAATTGCCGAAGTCTCCCTTGTGCCTCGAGTTCCACGGCCCCTACCCATCCCACCGCTGGCGGACGACGTCGGCAGTCCGCCCCCGCGAGGTGACTTACCCCCGCCGGAGGCGGTTCTTCCGAAAGGAGCGCATCGCGGCCCTTCGTGGGCCGGAGGTCGCTCAGCGAGCGAGCGGACCCTCTTGCGTCGAAGCGGCGTTCCGAGGGCCCCGAAGCGAGCTTGCGAGCTTTGGGAAGGAACCTCCGCGCTAAGCGACGCGGAAGGGCCGGCTCAGGCACCCAAGGTGACCACGCAAAGGATGCCGGCGCCCGTCCCAGCCCGCCTACTCCCCCAGGATCTCCGCCGCCTCGAGCCATTCGAGCTCTAGGCCTTCTTTTTCGTCGAGGAGTTCCTGGAGCTTGGTGTTCAGTTCGCCGAGGGCGTCGAAGTCGCCGGATTGGGACTTGGCCGCCATTTGGACGTGGAGCTTCTCTTCTTGTTGCGCGATCTTGCCCAGTTGACGGTCGATCCTGTTCAGGTCTTTGCGGGCTTCGCGCTTCTCTGCTTCGCTGGGCCCGGAGGCTGCGGCACTCGAGCCGCTTCCCGCCGTCGGCCTCGCGCTGCCGCTCGACGCGCCGCCGGTCACCGCGTCGCTCGCCAGCGCGGCTTCACGCAATTCCAGGTACTGGTCCACGCCGCCCGGAAGTCCGCGGAGCTTGCCGTCACCCAGGAGTGCCATTTGGGAATCCGTGACTCGCTCCAGCAGGTAGCGGTCGTGGCTGACAACGACCAGCGTGCCGGGCCAGCCGTCCAGGACGTCTTCGACGGCGGCAAGCGTGTCGGTATCGAGGTCGTTGGTGGGTTCGTCGAGCATCAGGACGTTCGGTTCGCCCACAAGCAGACGCAGAAGTTGCAGGCGGCGCCGTTCGCCGCCGGAAAGGTCGGTGACGGGAGTCCACTGCTTTTCCTTCGTGAACCCGAGCTGCTCCACGAGCTGGCCGGCCGTGAATTCCTTGCCGCCCACGCTGAAGGAGCGCTTCTCGCGTTCGATGACCTCGATCACGCGAAGGTCGGACACGTCATCGAGTTCCTTGACGTCCTGGCTGAGCACCGCCGTGACAACAGTCTTGCCGCGCTTGACCTTGCCTGAACTCGGCGTGATCTCGCCGTTAAGGAGCCTCAGGAGGGTGGACTTTCCGGCACCGTTGACGCCCACCAGCCCCAGCCGCTGTCCGGGAGCCAAGCGCAAGGTGACGTCGTCGAAGAGCTTCCGGCCGGCGTCGTCCCCCTTGAAGTCCAGGGAGACGCCTTCAAGGTCCAGCACGTCCTTGCCGAGGCGGGCGGTTGCCATCTTGCTGAGGGCCACCGAGTCGCGCGGATCAGGAACATCTGCGATCAGCTCGTTGGCGGCTTCGATGCGGAACTTGGGCTTGGACGTGCGCGCAGGGGCGCCCCGGCGCAGCCACGCCAGCTCCTTCTTGACCAGCTGTTGGCGCTTGCTTTCGACGACGGACGCCGTGCGGTCACGCTCGGCGCGGGCCAACACGTAGGCAGCGTAACCGCCATCGAACGGGTCCACTATGGCGTCGTGCACTTCCCACGTCCGGTTGCAGACTTCGTCCAGGAACCAACGGTCGTGAGTCACCACAAGGAACGCGCCTTGGTTGGCGCGCCAGCGGGTCTTCAAGTGCCGGGAAAGCCAGGCGACGCCTTCCACATCGAGGTGGTTGGTTGGTTCGTCGAGCATGATGACGTCGTGGTCTTCGATGAGCAGCTTGGCCAGGGCGACTCTGCGCTTTTGTCCGCCGGAGAGGGCATGCACGTTGGCGTGCCAATCGACGTCGGCCACGAGGCCACCCATGATCTCGCGGATTTTGGGGTTCGCGGCCCATTCGTGGTCGGCTTGGTCGCCGACGATCGCGGCGCCGACCGTGAGGTCGCCGTCGAGCACGTCGGACTGGTCGAGGTAGCCGACGTTGACGTCGCCGCGTTTGGTGACGCGGCCGGAGTCCGGCGTCGAGCGCAATGCCAGCAAGCGCATCAGCGTGGATTTGCCGTCGCCGTTGCGCCCGACCACGCCGATCCTGTCGCCGTCCTCCAAACCAAGGGTTACGCCGTCGAGGATGGTGCGGGTTGCGAATGAAACGGTGAGGTTTTCACCGCCAAGCAGGTGGGCCACTGGGTACTACTTTCTGGTGTGAACAGTCAGGGCGACGTGTCAAAGAAGGGTATCGGAGATGATTCGGGCACCCGGAACCGGGCCGTGCACAGCAAGGGCGTTGTGTCCCAGGTGCCGAAGGTCCTCGGCGAGCCCCTCGGCCGCCCGGGGGTTGTGGGCAAGCAAAGCCACGGTGGGGCCGGAACCGGAAACAATCCCAGCCAGGGCACCGCTGGACTCCCCTATCCCTATGGTGTCCCGCAACTGCGGGGCCAGCTCGATCGAGGCGCGCTGGAGGTCGTTGATGAGGACTTTGCTCAAGGCACCGGGATTCCCGTCGCGCAGCGCCTGAAGGATCTTGGCGTCCACCTCGAGCGGCTCGGGGATGTCGAGTCCCTCGGTGGTCCGAAGCCTGTCCAAGGTGTGGAAAACCTCGGGTGTGGAAAGTCCGTAGTCTGCGCAGACGAGGACCCAGTCCATCTGCGCTTTCGCGAGTGCAGGTGAGAGTTCGTCGCCCACGCCAAGCCCGACGGCGGTACCTCCGAGAAGCGAGAACGGCACATCCGCGCCCAACTCGGCTGCAAGGTGTGCCAGTTCTTCGCGTGACAAACCACTGTTCCAGAGGGCATCGCAGGCCAGGAGTGTCGCCGCGGCGTCGGCCGAGCCGCCGCCCATGCCCCCGGCGACGGGGACGCGCTTGGTGATTTCCAAGTGCACGCCCGTGGCTTTCTCCGAGACATCCCTCATGATGGCGGCAGCCTTGTAGGCCAGGTTCCGCTCGTCCAGCGGGATGTCCACACCGTCGAGGTCCAAGGTGCTTGAGGGAGCGATGCTGACCGTGATCCCGGTCCCCTCCGTGCTCGTTGCGGCTACTTCCTCGTACAGGGACACCGCGAGATACACGCTGGCCACAGAGTGGTAGCCGTCGGGCCGCAAGGGGCCGACGTTGAGGGAAACGTTCACTTTGCCGGGTGCCCGGACGCGTACGGTCCGTGCGACGAAGCGCCCGCGGTTCGCACCGCCGATTGCCGGAATCATGCGTCCAGGGGGTGGCGTGCCTCGGCGATCCGGACAAACGCGTTGATATCGAGCACCTCTCCGCGGGCAGTCGGATCAACGCCTGCAGCGACAATGAAACGTTCGGCCTCCGCCGCGCTCCCCGCCCACGTCGCGAGGGCCGCGCGGAGCGTCTTGCGCCGCTGGGCAAAAGCGGCGTCGATGACTGCGAAGACCTGTTCGCGCGTGGCGTGCGTTGCCGGCGGCGCGCCGCGGGTGAAGGACACCAGGCCGGAGTGGATCTTGGGGGCCGGCCAGAAGACATTCATGCCGATCACGCCGGCCTTGCGCATGTGGCCGTACCAGGCGGCCTTGACCGAGGGGACTCCGTAGATCTTGGAGCCCGGCCCCGCGGCCAGCCGGTCCGCCACCTCGTCCTGGACCATGACCAGCCCGTGTTGCAGGCTCGGGAAATGTTGGAGCAGGTGCAGGACCACGGGGACGGCGACGTTGTACGGCAGGTTGGCCACGAGAGCCGTGGGCTGAACCGGAAGTTCGGTGACCTTCATGGCGTCGGAGAGGACCAGGTGGAATTCGTCCACGGCTTCCGGGCGCCACGTGCGCACCGTTTCCGGCAACTTGCCGGCCAGTACGGGATCGATCTCGACGGCGACAACGGTCTTGGCGGCGTCGAGCAGGCCGAGCGTCAGCGAACCCAGCCCGGGGCCGACCTCCAGCACGGTTTCCTCGGGATCAATACCGGCGGCGGAGACGATCCTCCTGATCGTGTTGCCGTCGATGACGAAGTTCTGGCCCAGGGTCTTTGTGGGGCGGACACCGATTTCCTCGGCGAGCCGTCGGATGTCCGCAGCTCCCAGAAGGGGCGCGACGGCGGCGGGTTCGGAATTCGGTTCAGTCACCTAGGTATCGTATCGTCTGAGCGACCGGCGGGAGCGCCGCCTCTTGGCTTCAGCACGCGAAAAGGCCGGGCCCGAAAAATTCCGGACCCGGCCACTTTCATTTTTGCCTAGCTGGATGCTGCCCATCCGCAGCCCCACGGAGACAGGCCGCGCTGCGCGTAGACGCGGTTGGCGATGTCGATCTGCTGGGCCTTGCTGGCGGCGGCGGCGTTGGGAGCGTAAGCGCCACCGCCGGAACCGATCCAGGTCTGGATGTCGAACTGCAGGCCACCGTAGTAACCGTTGCCGGTGTTGATGGCCCAGTTCCCGCCGGACTCACACTGTGCGATCTTGTCCCACATTGCCTCGTTCGGCGCACCCGTAGGTCCGGAGGCAACAGCTGCGGCAGGTGCGGGCTTGGGGCGTTCCTTGGTTCCGACCGTTACCTTCGCGGAGACCGGCTTGACGGTGACGTCCGAGGAGACCAACGTCCGGGAAGCCTCACGGCCATCCACCAGGACGAGCTTGAACGTCTTGCTGAGCAGCCCGAGGACCCCTTCCTGGGTGACCGTCTTCTGGTCGCTGAACTGGGTGGCGTCTTCCGTCGTGACCGTGTCGAACGGGACGTTCTCGGTCTCGGTGGCGGTCTTGCTGGTGTCCACCCGCGAAACCTTGATCACCATGTTCTGGACAACGGGAGCCGAATTGGGCTGCGAAACCCGGTCGTTGGCGCCAAGCGAGACGCCGGCATCGCTGAGGACGGTGCCCACGTCGGCCGCCGTCGTGGTCTTTGCCGAACTCTGACCGTCGACAATCAGGCTGATCGTCTTGGGGGTCAGGATCGAAACGTAGGATCCGGAGACGGCCAGCTGCGTGTCTTTCGGCTGCGAGACGGCCGATGCGCTCGCGACGCCGAGCTCGGAAACGAGGCCTTCGACGTTGGGGGCGGTGGTGTTGACGGTCCGCTGGGCGCCGTCAAGGCTGACGGTGACGGCCTTGGCCAGGTTGACGTTGATGATGGAACCGTTCTGCACCGAGGCGTCCAAGGCCGGGGATACCCGGTCTTCAGCCTTCAGATCGACCTTGGCTGCCTTGACCACTTGGTCAACGGTGTTGCCGAAGGTCTGGACGGAACTCACTTTGCCGTCGACGTTGAGGGTGACTGATTTGTTGTTGCCTGTAAAAGCAACCACTCCCAGCACCAGTGCCGAAAGCACCAGCAGCTGCGCACCGACTTTGACGAAACTGAACTTGCCGCCCGTGGTGAAGAACTTAACCATGTTTGCCCGTAACTTTTGGACCATCCGGGCACGGGGAAAAGCGCACAGGGGCCTCCTGCCGCGGTCCCGGATGCCTGCCGAAGCATGCTGGAGGACTGCAGCGGAGTTGTGCGCCGCCACACTCAATTCAACTGAAAACACCAATTGCGAACGGAGTTAGTTGTCCGAAGGCCTTCCCCGACCCCGGCTACTGGTTACCCACTGTAACCGAAGCGTTATAAAGTGACCAAGATTTTTACATACTGGGTATGTAAACCGGATTCGGCTCAGTCCCAGGAACCGTACGTTGCGACGGTGTTTTGGGCCAGTTGCGAGCACAGCGTGGAAAGCTCGGTTCCGGTCACTTCGGCCATGGAACGAACGGTGTACGGCACCATGTAGCTCGCGTTCGGACGGCCCCGGTAGGGGTGCGGCGTGAGGAACGGGGAATCCGTTTCGACGAGCACCAGTTCCGGATCCGCGATGGCCAGCGCGTCCCTCAGATTGGCGGCGTTCTTGAACGTCATGGTGCCCGCAAAGGACATGTACCAGCCGTTCAGGTTACAGATCCGGGCCAGTTCTTCATCGCCCGAGAAGCAATGGAACACCACCCGCTCCGGGGCCCCCTCCTCCCGGAGAACCTGGACGACGTCGTCATGCGCGTCACGGTCGTGGATCTGGAGGGTGAGGTCCAGCCGCTTCGCAATATCGATGTGGCGGCGGAACGAATGGCGCTGGTGCACCAGGCCGTCGCCATGGGTGCGGTAGAAATCAAGGCCGGTCTCACCGATCGCACGAACCCGAGGATGCGCCGCAAGCTCCTCGATTTCCGCGAGCGCCGATTCCAGCTCTCCGCGTCCCGCGTACACGGGGGCATCGTTGGGGTGGATCGCGACAGCTCCGAGGAGCCGCCGGTCCGCGTCCAGCGCCTGGACCGTGAACCGCGATGACTCGAGGTCGCAACCTACCTGCACGGCGCCCTGGACCCCCACGGCTTCGGCCGCGTCCAAAGCATCCGCGACGGCTACTTCGAGCAGGCCGTGCCGGAAATCGAGGTGCGTGTGGTTGTCCATCACGGGGACCGGCAGCGGTTCGGGAGCGGGCGGGTATTCCTTGCGGGAATCGCCGGTTTCAGTTGCGCGGTAGGAAGCCGGTGGGAGGGAATTGCACATGGATCCACCCTATCTTTCCCTGCTGATGCCTTCCGGACCGCGAACTAATCCCCCGTGTATCCATTCCTCAAGAACATGCCTCTGTCTGCGGCGGCCCTAGGCTGGGTAGTCTGGTACAAAAGGCGGTATATCCCGGCCAGGGCACCGCGGCCCGGCTGGGGTTTCTGTCATGGCTGAGGGGATTGTCCATGGACTCAAAGCGACACGGCACCGTTGACGAAGAGTTGCTACGGGACGAGGCCGTGGTTGCCTTGCCGCCTGAGCGCGAGTCCCTTAACGGGCACAAGCCGAGCGTCATGGATCCTGGGCAATTCCATGCTGCCAGCGAGAAGATCCTGGCGGCCATCAACAAAGTGATCGACGGCAAGGCCGAGGCCGCCACGCTTGCCCTCACCGTGCTCCTCGCCCAAGGCCACCTGTTGGTGGAGGACGTGCCGGGCGTTGGTAAGACGCTGCTCGCCAAGACCCTCGCCCGGACCATCGATTGCAAGGTCAGCCGTATCCAGTTCACCCCGGACCTGCTTCCTTCGGATGTCACGGGCGTCTCCATTTACAACCAGTCCTCGCGGCAGTTCGAGTTCCGGATGGGTGCGGTGTTCGCCAACATCGTGATCGGCGACGAAATCAATCGCGCCTCCGCGAAGACGCAGTCCGCCCTCCTCGAATGCATGGAGGAACACCAGGTGACAGTGGACGGCCATTCGTACCAACTGGGCGAACCGTTCATGGTTGTCGCGACGCAGAATCCCATCGAGATGGAAGGAACGTATCCGTTGCCGGAGGCGCAGCGGGACCGTTTCATGGCCCGCATCTCGATGGGCTACCCCGACAAGCTCTCGGAGATCGAGATGCTCGAGACGCATCAGGCGGTCTCACCCCTCGCCAAAGTCACCCCTGTGGTCACTTCCGCGGACGTCGCGGCAATGATCGCCACGGTACAGCAGGTTTATGTTTCCCAATCCGTCAAGGAATATACGGTTGCCTTGGGCCGGGCCACACGGGACAGCGCCCGCCTGCGCCTCGGAGCCAGCCCGCGTTCCCTGCTGCAACTACTGCGGGCGGCCAAAGCGACGGCCGCCCTTGACGGCAGGGATTTCGTCCTTCCCGACGACGTCATTTCCGTCGCTGAGTCCGTTCTGGCACACCGCATCATCCTTGACCGCAAGGCCGCGAGTTCCGGTGACACTCCGCAGAGCATCATCCGGGCCATCCTGGCCTCCCTCCCCGTCAGCCAGGACGCCGGCGCGGAACGCCGCGGCGCCTAGGGGAAGCGAAGAAGGGGGGCAGGCATGGCGCTGGTCGATCTACTTCCGAAACATCTGTTCACGACCCGTGGCTGGGGCTTGCTTGCCAGCGGTGTGGGTTCCTTGCTGCTTGCCCAGATCATGGGAAGGCGGGATCTGCTGGCCCTGGGGATCCTGCTGTTGGTGCTGCCGCTGGTATCGCTTGCCGGGGTGCGTATCCTCAAACCGCGTTTCCAGGTGTTCCGCGAGTTCCATCCGTCCTCCGTGGAAACCTCTTCCACGGCCACGGTGCGCTTGGCAGTGGCCCGGACCGGTGCAGCCGCCGGGCCGGTGATCATGGAGGAGCAGTTGCCGCCGCGCTTCGGCGAACCCCCGGCCTTTCGCTTTCCTGCCCGCGCCGCTTCCGGCGGCACCAGCCGCTATGAATACCATTTGCGCTCCGGTAAGCGCGGCCAGTTCAAGATCGGTCCGGTGACGGCCGAGTTCTGCGATCCCTTCGGCTTGTCGCTGCACCGCCACGAGATCGACGACGGCGACATCCTCACCGTGACGCCTGCCGCCGTCGAACTCCCCGCCACCGGCCTGGCCGGGGCGCGCGGAAACGACGGCGTGACGGCCACCCGGATCCGCGCCAACCCCAGTGACGACGACGTGATGACCCGCGAATACCGGCACGGGGACCCCATGCGACGCGTCCACTGGGCCGCGACAGCGCGGCACGGAGAGCTCATGGTGCGGCAGGAGGAATCCGTCACCACGCCAGAGGCGACCATCATCCTGGACCAGCGCTATTCCGCTTTCGTGTCCGGCCCGGCCGCGGTCTTCGGCCCTGCCCACGACGACGCTTTTGAACTGGTGAGCAGCGAGAACTTCGAATGGGTCGTGACGGCGGCGATGTCGATCAGCACCCACCTCGCCGATCGCAACTATTCGCTGCGGTTCCTGGATGCCGCGGGGCACCCCGCATTCCGCGCATCCCGCTCCGCCCCGTATCCCGAAACCGAGGAATTCAGTGGTTTGGGAGGCCTGCAGTCCATTGCCGAAAGCCTCGCCGCCATCCAGCTCAGCGGTCCACGGCACGTCCACGGCGAGCGCGGCCGTAAAGAAACCGCCGCCGTCGAGGGTGCCGAGGCCCCCTTCGACGACCACCTGATGGACAAGCTGGCCGCGCACCGCCTCCGTGGCCCCGTTCTCGCGCTGCTCGGCAACATGCCGCTCTCCGAGGCCCGGGCGTTGGCGCCGGCCGCCGGCTACGGGGCCAACGCATTTGCCCTCGTTGTTACCGACCACCCGCGCCATGTCCAGCCTGTCATCGAAGCCCTCAAGCTGGGCGGATGGCGTGCCGTCGCCGTGAGCTCGAGGACGGACCTTCCCGCCGCCTGGGCCGGCTTCGATCAGGGAGAGATCCTCGCAGCTGCTGCCGCAGCGATGGACGTCCGCCGTGGAGCGGCGGTGCCACGATGACCACAACCTCCAGGAACGGCCCTCCGGGACGGCCCCCGAGCCCGGAGCCGGCGGGGACAAGTGACCCCTCCTCCAATAGTCCGGGAAGGTCCAGCGGTCCGGGAAGGGCGCCCCTTTCCCCGCGGAAGCCGGGACCTGGAGCCTACCCTTGGGCAATGTCGGCGGCCATCGCTTTCGCCGTACTCGGAGCCTCGCTCTCCCTCAACGGGGTTTTCAGGGGCTGGGCGTGGTTGGTTCCCGCTATCACCACGGTGTTCGTCGTCGGATTGACCCTCGCCGTCCTTCGTGCCTTGAGGGTCCACCCGGTACTCACCACTTTGGGCGGGTTTCTCGCCTTGGTGTTCATCCTCGACTTCACGTTCTTCCGGCCGGAAAGCATCGCGGGCTTCATTCCTTCCGGCGCGACCCTTGACACGCTGGGCCAATTCCTGAAACGGGCCGGCGAAACGGTGGTATCTGAGACGGCGCCCGTCTCCCCGAACGCCGGAATAGTTTTCGTTGCGTGCGCGGGGCTGGGCTTGGTAGCTATCCTCATCGACGCCTTGGCCGTCCCGCTCGGCATGCCCGCGACAAGTGGACTGGGCCTGCTGGTAGTCCTCGTGTTCCCGGCGACCATCAAGCCGCAAGGCGGCGGCCTGCCCGGATTCCTGGCTGCCGCCGTCGGATTCATCCTGATCCTGGGCTGCAGCCAGTGGTTCGCACCGGACTCGAGGCTGCAGACCGACAACGCCCACGGTACGGGGCAGCTCAAACGGTCCATGGTGATCGGTGGCGTGGCCCTGGTGCTGGGGCTGCTGTTGCCGTTGGCGGTTCCGGGCTTTGAGCGCGGGACGTTTCCGGTCGGTTCGAGGCTGAATCCCTGGGGCGTGTCCAACGGCCTGAATCCCATGATCACGCTCGGCAACAGCCTGCGGAATCCCACCG
Organism: Arthrobacter sp. FW306-1B-G06A; assembly: GCF_058781765.1. Classification (NCBI taxonomy): domain Bacteria; kingdom Bacillati; phylum Actinomycetota; class Actinomycetes; order Micrococcales; family Micrococcaceae; genus Arthrobacter; species Arthrobacter sp. FW306-1B-G06A. The sequence goes on from NZ_JBYSXB010000019.1 coordinate 10,966, forward strand.
GTGACGGCAGCATCACCTACGCCACGAGTTCCACGGCCCCGGTGTACTTGCGTTCCGTCACCATTGACAAGTTCGACGGCGATACCTGGGCGCCGGACGACCGCGAAGCCTCCCGGCGCATCGGGCCTGGCCGGATGGCGCCCGACTACCCGCTCCCCGCCGAGCTGGTCCGCCAATTGACCGTGGTCGATACCGGACAGTTCACCAGCCCGTATCTCCCGGTCCCCTATGCCCCGACCGCCGTCAACGGCCTGAGCGGACGCTGGTCCTGGGATCCCGAGACACTGAGCATCCGCGGCGAGGACAGCACCACCCGGAACCAGCAGTACACGGTATATTCGGCGCTGCCTTCCGTGACGTCCGCGACGTTGAGCCAGGACAATGCCAAGCCCACCTCCATCTCGCAGGATTTCATCCAGTTGCCAAGCAATGTTCCTGACATTGTGAAGAACACCGCCAAGACAGTGACGGCAGGCGCCAACGGCAACTATGCCAAGGCGATGGCGATCCAGAACTATCTCCGCTCGTCCCAGTTCAGCTACTCCCTGCAGGCTCCCGTCCAGGGCGGTTATGACGGCAACGGCCTGTCCGTGCTGGCGGATTTCCTGCAGCAGAAGAGCGGCTATTGCGTGCACTTCGCTTCCGCGATGGCCGTCATGGCACGGCTGGAGGGAATCCCGAGCCGCATCGCCGTCGGCTACGCGCCGGGCCACGCCACGGGGGCCACTGTTGCCGTGGCGGGACAGGAACCCCTTCCCGAATACCAGGTGGATGCCCGCGACGCCCATGCCTGGCCCGAGCTCTATTTCGAGGGAGTCGGTTGGGTCGCCTTCGAACCAACCCCTTCCCGCGGCGTGGTCCCGCCCTACGCGAGCGACCCTGTTGCAGCGGGCGGCCCGGGCACCAACCTGCATGACGAAAACCTGGCCCCGGGTGCCTCGACTCCCGCGCCGAGTACCGCCACTGTACCGCCCGTTGCGGGTCCGGGGGTCGGATCGGGCACGGGCACCGGTTCCGCGGCCATTTTGTACGTCACCGCAGCGGCGCTCCTTTTGGCGGTGTTGGTGGCCTCCCCGCGGCTGGTCCGCTCCGGTATCCGGGCGCGGCGCCTGAGGCCGGGTGGTCCGGTCCTGGCGTGGGCTGAGCTCCAGGACCTCGCCACGGATTACGGTGTACCGCCGGTGCCGAGCGAAACGCCGCGGCATTTCGCGGCCCGATTGAGCAACTCGGCTGTGCTCGGCGCGCCCGTGGCGGCAGCGTCGCCGTCGGGAGCCGACGACGACGCCGGGCAGCACGCAGTAGCCTCGCTCACGGGCGACTTCGAACGGCAGCGTTACGGTCCCCCGGCGGGCGTCCCTGCGGACACTGCGGCGGAGCAAGCGAACGCGGCCCCGATCCGGATCGCGGCTGTCCGTGCGGCGTTCCGGCGCAATGCCACATGGTTCGAGGCCTTCCGTGCGGATTGGTTCCCGCCATCCTTGATGTCCCGGTGGTTCCAGCTCCTATCGACCCCCTTCCGTTGGCTGGGTGGCATGTCCACCGCCGCGGCTCGCCGTGCGGCAGCATCCTGGCAAAGGCTGTTCAGTTCCATCCGCTGGCGGCCCTGACCCAACTCACTAGCAGTTGTTGTCGTTATGGGCGCCTAAAACGACAGTGAGGGGCCACGCCGCCAGGGTTCCCTGGCCGAGCTTGCGAGGCGAGGGTGGCGGTGGGGATCAGTTGGGATGGAACGGCAAAGGCAGGGCACCGGAACCCAAAGGTTCAGTGCCCTGCCTTTCACTCAACGGCAGTTCCCCGTTGCGAGAGGTCCGCCGAAGTCCTACTAGTCGGCGTAGGGATCCGCGATGCCGACGTACTGCGTGGTGAGGTATTCCTCGATGCCTTCGAAACCGCCTTCACGGCCCAGGCCTGACTGCTTCACGCCACCGAACGGTGCCGCAGCGTTGGAGATGACGCCCGCGTTGAGGCCGAGCATGCCGGTCTCGATCTTTTCGCTGACGCGCAGTCCACGGTTCAGGTCCCTGGTGTAGACGTAGGCCACCAGGCCGTATTCGGTGTTGTTGGCCAGTTTGATGGCCTCATCCTCGCTCTTGAAGGTGATGATCGGCGCAACGGGCCCGAAGATTTCTTCCTTCAGGATCCGGGCGTCCGCGGACACGTTCTTGAGCACGGTGGGCTGGTAGAAGTAGCCCGGGCCGTCCACCGGGGCACCGCCGGTGACGGCGACCGCTCCGTTGGCAACGGCGTCGGACACGAGTGCATGCACCCCGTTGCGGGCCTTGGCGTCGATCAACGGGCCGACCGTGGAGTCCGGTTCGGTACCGCGCGCGGTGTTCAGTGCCGAGATCTTGGCAGCGAACTTGTCGGCGAAGGCGTCAGCGATGGAGTCATGCACTATGAAGCGGTTGGCTGCAGTGCAAGCCTCGCCCATGTTGCGCATCTTGGCCGCGACGGCGCCTTCGACGGCCTTGTCCAGGTCGGCGTCCTCGAAGACCACGAACGGGGCGTTGCCGCCGAGTTCCATGGAGCTGCGCAAGACCTTGTCCGCGGCTTCGCGCATGAGGGCCTGTCCGACGGCGGTGGAACCCGTGAAGGAGATCTTGCGCAGGCGGTCGTCCTTGATCAGGGGCCCGGTGACGGCGCCGGCCGTGGAGGTCTGGATGACGTTGAGCACGCCTGCGGGGAGGCCTGCTTCCTGCATGACCTGTGCGAAGAGCAGGCTGGTCAGCGGGGTCAGGTTGGCGGGCTTGAGGACCATGGTGCAGCCGGCGGCCACCGCGGGAGCAATCTTGCGCGTGGCCATGGCCAGCGGGAAGTTCCACGGGGTGATCAGGAGACAGGGACCAACCGGCTTCTTCTGGACGAGGATGCGGTTCTTGCCGTCCGGAGCCGCGGAGTAGCGGCCGCTGACGCGGACGGCTTCCTCGGAGAACCAGCGCAGGAACTCGGCTCCATAGGCTACTTCACCGCGGGCTTCGGCCAAGGGTTTGCCCATTTCCAAGGTCATGAGCAGGGCGAAGTCTTCGGCACGTGCCGTGACCAGCTCGAATGCCCGGCGCAGGATTTCGCCACGCTCGCGCGGAGCGGTACGGGCCCAGGAGGCCTGGGCGGCTGCGGCAGCGTCCATCGCCGCGGCGCCGTCTTCCACTCCGGCGTCGGAGATGCTCACAAGCACCTTGCCCGTGGAGGGATCCTCGACGTCGAACGTCTTGCCGGACGCGGCAGGCAGCCACTGGCCGTTGATGAGCAGCCCCGTGGGAACGGAGGCGAGAAGTTCGCTTTCGCGATCGGCGGTAACAGTCACAGTGACTCCTTCGTCAGTCAGCGCACGTTGTAGGGATGCACCAACACTTGATTTTTGTGGAATTACTGTCACGGTACTGCCCGCCGCGAAGCAGTGTCTACGCCTTCGCGCACTGCCGCGGGCGCAAGAGTTTGTGCAGTTGCACAGCCCCGGAGTGGGGGCTGAAGCAACCGCGCCGCAAGCACGGCCTAACGGGCCGCGAGTACCGCCGAGTACAGCTCGCGCTTGCTGATGCGGGCCTCCTCGGCCACCGCGGCCACCGCTTCCTTGAGCCGGATTCCCTGGGCAATGAGCTCATTGACCGCGGCAACATGGTCTTCAGGCTTGCCCGGCGCCTGTTCGGGGGCGCCGGCCACGACGACGGCGATCTCGCCGCGGACCTCGTTGTTTTCGGCCCACTCAAGCAGTTCCCGGACGGTTCCCCGGATGACTTCCTCGTAGGTCTTCGTCAATTCACGGCAGACTGCGATGCGACGGTCCGGACCGAACCGCTCGTGCAGGGCGCGGAGCATTGGCTCAAGCCGGTGCGGGGCCTCGAAGAACACCATCGTCCGGCGTTCGTTGCCGAGGTCCGCAAGCCGGGAGCTGCGTTCTCCGGCTTTGCGGGGCAGGAATCCTTCGAAGCAGAACCGGTCGGTGGGCAGCCCCGAGAGCGCCAAGGCTGTCAACACGGCGGATGGGCCGGGGAAAGCGGTGACGAAGAGCCCGGCTGCCACGGCTCCCTCCACGAGGCGGAAGCCGGGGTCGGACACTGCGGGCATTCCGGCGTCGCTCACCATGATGATGGTCTTGCCGGCACGGACGTGATCCAGCAGTTCCTCGGTCTTGGCGGCTTCGTTGTGCTCGTGGTAGCTGATGACCCGGCCGGAGACGGTGATGCCGAGCGACTGGACCAGCCGATGCAGGCGCCGGGTGTCCTCCGCTGCGACGATGTCGGCCGTCTGCAGCAACTCGATGAGCCGGCTGGAGGCATCGCCAACGTTGCCGATGGGAGTGGCAGCCAGCACTATCCGGCCTACGCCGTCGGGCAGGTCAGGAAGCGCGTGCGCCTCAAGGGACTCCGCCAAATCAGGAACGGTGGTTTCATCCGGGGAGCTCAGCTGTTCAGTCACCCAACAAGCCTAATGCCCTGGCTCCGCCTCCGGCCTTCAGGGAGCTACCGGAGGCAAAAGGTAGCATGGGCTGAGTGACCGATACCTCCGTGCGCCCCGCCCCGCAAACCTGGTTGATACGGCCCCGGGAGGCTTTCACGGCCGAGGCCCTGCGGACGCGGCTCATTGGAACCATCCAGAGCTGGCGGGATTATCCGCCGTCGTTGAGGCTGTGGTTCTGGCTGATCCCCGCCATCACGGCCGTGATCGGCGGGATTCTGCGTTTTGTCCGCCTCGGTGACCCGCATAGCCTCGTCTTCGACGAGACCTACTACGTCAAGGATGCCTACTCGTTCCTGGTCAGCGGTTACGAGCGGAGCTGGCCGGACAAGGCCAACGATGCCTTCAATGCGGGCAACCCCAACGTCCTGCTCAACTCCCCCGAGTACGTGGTGCATCCCCCGGTAGGGAAATGGATGATCGCCTTCGGGATGTGGCTCTTTGGTTCGGACAATTCCTTCGGCTGGAGGTTTTCCGCGGCTCTGACCGGCACGCTCTCCATCTTCCTGGTCGCCTTGATCGCGCTGAAGCTGTTCCGTTCCCACATCCTGGGCGCGGTGGCGGGACTGTTGCTCGCCGTGGACGGCCACCACCTGGTCATGTCGCGGACCTCGCTCCTGGACATCTTCCTGATGTTTTGGCTGCTCGCCGCCTTTGGCGCCCTGCTGATGGACCGCGACGACGGACGACGCCGCTTGGCGGCCCGGCTTGCCGCGCTGGCGGGCGGAGCCAAGGACGGCCGTCCGACGGCGGTGCACCTCGCCTCGGGCCCGTGGCTCGGATTCCGGTGGTGGCGGCTGGCGGCGGGTGTCTGCCTCGGCTTGGCGGTCGGCACCAAGTGGTCGGCGCTGTTCTTCGTTGTTGCTTTCGGCTTGATGACGGTGTTTTGGGACATGAGCGCGCGGCGCATTGCGGGCATCCGGAGCTGGCCCAGCGCAGGCATCATCAAGGACGGCATTCCGGCGTTCTTCACCATGATTCCCGCGGCGACTGCCGTGTATTTGTCGACCTGGACCGGTTGGTTCCTTTCCAACGACGCCTACTACCGGCACTGGGCCGACACGAATCCTTCCGCCACGTGGGGCTGGATTCCCGGGCCGTTGCGCTCCCTGGCGTACTACCACGTGCAGGCTTACAACTTCCATCAGGGCCTCAGCTCGCCGCACCCGTATTCGGCGAGTCCGTGGACCTGGCTTGTCATGGGGCGGCCCACATCGTTCTACTATGAGTCCCCCAAGCCGGGCACTCCCGGCTGCGATCTGCCCAACTGCACTTCGGCGATCCTGTCGGTCGGCAACCCGGTGGTCTGGTGGGGTGCCACGATTGCGCTCTTTGTGGTGCTGTTCTGGTGGGCGGGACGGCGCGACTGGCGGGCAGGGGCCATCCTGGCCGGGGTCGCCGCCGGGTATTTGCCGTGGTTCATGTACCCGGAGCGCACCATGTTCTACTTCTATGCGCTTTCCTTCGAGCCCTTCCTCGTGCTGGCCCTCGTCTATGGATTGGGACTGGTGCTCGGCAGGAGCGGGGCTCCTCCATGGCGGCGCCGCTCCGGCCTGTACCTGGTGGGCCTTGTGGTGGTCCTTGCCGTGCTGTTGTCGGCGTTCTTCTATCCGGTGTGGACGGCGGAAGTGATCAGCTACCAGGACTGGCGGATGCGCATGTGGATGCCGTCCTGGATCTGAGCGGCCTGACCGGAAGGCCAGGACGGCTCGCACACTGAACACCCCCGCATGAACGAAGCGGCCCGCCTGGGATTGGAGATTCCCAGGCGGGCCGCTTTTCTCGTCGTTTCGGTGGTGCTACTTCTCCGGCGTGCCGGCTTCCGCGCGGACCTCCGGGTCCGCATCCGCGCTGCGTTCCGCAGCAGCTTGGTTCTTGGGTGCAAGTCCGCGACGACGGCGGGTAGGCCAGGTGAAGATGAGTGTCAGCAGGGCCGTGATGAAGACCAATGCACCGATCGCAATCCCGGAGTCCATCCAATATTGCCCCGGGAACAAGCGGATCAACGTGTCGTCGAGCGCAAATGTCCAGGTGCCGTTGGCGAAGAAAATGTGGTGGAAGTCCGTGAAGAACTGCTGCCAGCCCAAGGCCGCAAGCGTGCCCAGTCCAAGGATGAGCACCAAAGTGACGATCGAACCGGCAAACATTCCGCGGCGGATTCCGCCCGTGCTTCGCTTGCGCAGATAGAGCATGGCGATGATGCCGATGATGATCATGAGCGCGCCGGCACCGAATGCGGAGAGCATCACGGTCTTGACGTCGGCCATGTGGGAAACTTCGCCTTCCTTGAACAGCTTCTCGCCGTTCTGGTTGACGAGCTCGCCCAAGTAGCGTGGACCGGACCAGTTGCTGAGATAGTCCAGGGCGTAGGACCCATAAGTCATCCGGTCATCGGCGTTGAAGCCGTAGCCGTCGCCAGGGAATCCCGGCCGGTAGTACTCCACCCACAAGAACAGCGGGCTCGCCACGGCGCGGATTGCCAGCACCAGGAGGACCACCGGGTAGAAGACGGCCAGCAGGACCTGGAAAATGCGCGGGGCCAGCGGCTTGGCGTTGGCGGCCTGCTCCCGCTCGTGGTTGCGGCGTTCCACTTCGGCTTCCGGGGGGCGGACCTGAAGGGCCGACGTCGGCAAGGGCTCCGCGAAGAGGGCTGGTTCCTGTCCGGCCTCCGCAGCCTCGGCGGCTTTGCGGTCTGCCCGGCTCTCCGCCTGTTGTCCTGCGACGGGAGGTCCTGCGACGGACGGTCCTGCCACGGGCCGTCCCGCGGGCGGCCGTACAGCTTCGCCTGCGGTTGCCGCTCCCACGGCGCCGTCTCCCGGTCTGCCCTCTTCGGGCTCCCGTGTGCTCAAAGAGTCCCGGGCTCCGTCAGGGGCCCCGGCCGGACGTGCATCAGTGGCTGCGGACTTGGCCGCGGGCTTCATCCATTCGAAGGCCGGCTCGTCGCCGTCGTCGTGGATATCCGCGTCCGGATCTTTGGGGATCGGGCTCTTCTCGGTCACTTGGATTTCACTTCCGTAGGATTCACATGCCGGAGCAGGAACGGTCCGCTGGCAATCTTCTCTGCCATCGAGCCTACCGTCAGCCCTCGCGGAGAGACGATGAGCCACCCCGGCGGACGTCGGATTGCGGCCGGACCCGGGTGCCGTCAGGCGGCAATCTCCCGGTATCCGGCGTCGTTTGCGTCCAGGTCACCCGTGGCGCCGGCGCGGAATGCCCGCCCGCCCAGCACCAAGGCATAGATCCAGTATGCCGCGAGAACGAGCGAACCGATCAGGATCTTGGCCCACACGGGAAGCGGGCTCGGCGTGACGAAGGCCTCGACGAGTCCGGAAACGAACAGGACAAGCACCAGGCCCAGGGCCACGGTGATCAGGGAACGGCCTTCTTCCGCGACTGCCTGCATCCTGCGCCTCGGACCCGGTGAAACCATCGCCCAGAAAATGCGGAGACCGCCCGCGGAGGCGATGAACACAGCCGTCAACTCCATGAGGCCGTGCGGGAGGATGTAGCTGAAAAACACGTCCATCTTGCCGGTGGCGGCAAACACGCCAGCCGCAACTCCCAGGCCCTGGGCATTCCCGAACAGCATGTAGGGTACCCAGAATCCGGTGATGCCCAAGGCCACGGCCTGCGCCCCTATCCAGGCATTGTTGGTCCAGACCGCGCCGGCGAAGGATGCAGCAGGGTTCTCGGAGTAGTAGTCAACGAAGTCGTGGTCGACGTATTGCTTCACGGCGTTGCTGCTTCCGAGGGCCCTCAAGGCATCCGGGGACGTTCCGATCCAGAACGTGTAGGCACCGGCCACAAGGCAGAAGAAAACCCCGCACCAGACAGTGAGCCACCGCAATCGGTAGAACGCGGCTGGCAGGGACACCACGAAAAAGCGGGCGAGGTCTTCCATGAAATTCGATCGTGCCCCGGTGAAGCGCGTGCGGGCCTGGGCGAGGGCCGCCGACAAGGAGGCGGAGAGTGCGCTCTCCGGGGCCACGGACCGGATGAGGGACAGGTGTGATGACACCACTTGGTACAAACGCAGCAGCTCGTCGGCTTCGCCGCCGTCCAGGCGTCGTTTGTGCGCGAGCTCGTGCAAGCGGGCCCATTTGGTCCCGTTCACCGCGGAGAAGGCATCCATGTCCACGGCTCTACCCTAATCCCCACCCTCCCCAAACAGTCCCACATCCACGCAAAGCCCTCCTCCGCATCGGCGGCCGCGGTTAGACTCGATCCAGCGGGAGCCGTCCGGTCCTGCGGAGGTCGTGGCAATGCTTGGGGGCGGGCTTGAGTTCTATCATTACCGGCGAGGCCGTAGTCCTTGAACTGCGGCCGGCATCGTTCGGGGCGAGGGCCCTTGGGCTCATGCTCGATGTCCTGGTTCACGTCGTGTTGCTGGTGGGCCTGTTGTTCCTGATCGGTATGGCGGCACCTGATGTGGACGTGGCCGCGGGCAACGCGATGGTTTTGTCCAGTGGGGTGCTGTGCCTCGTGGTGGTCCCCGTGGCGGTGGAAACGCTGAGCCGTGGCCGTTCTCTGGGCAAGCTGGCTACCGGGCTCAGGATCGTGCGCGACGACGGCGGATCCATCCGTTTCCGGCACGCGGTGATCCGCGGCTTGATCGGGTTCCTGGAGATCTATGCGACGTTCGGCGGATTGGCCATTGCCGTGGCACTGTTCAATGACAAGTCGAAGAGGCTCGGGGACGTCGTGGCAGGAACCTATGCGCTCAGGCAGCGCGTTCCTGCCGAACCCAAAATTCTCCCCTTCGCGCCTCCGCACCTGCAGGCTTGGGTGGCGCTCGCCGATATCGGCAGGGTTCCCGACGGGACGGCGAGGCGGGCCTCACAGTTCATCCAGCAGGCCTGGCGGATGGCTCCGGACTCACGCGCCCGCCTGGCCGCGGCCCTTGCAAGCGAGCTGGCGGCTTACGTCGCTCCACCTCCGCCGCCCGGAACGACGCCGGAAGGCTACCTGAACGCAGTGTTGGGCGAGCGGCGAAACCGGGATCTGGAACGGCTGCGTCGCGCTGAACAACGCAGCGCCGTTATGGGCGACCGGCTCAACAGGCTCCCGTTCACGCGCTAGCAAAGCGCGCGGCACGCACGGTGCGCAACGCAGTCGGGCACAACTGCCTCCACGTCCCGGCAGGGCTTAGCGCTTCGCGTAGCCGGCCCAGGCGATGTTCCAGTCCCCGAAGCCTTCAAGCGGTTCAACCGCGGGGGCTCCGGTGTTCAGTACCTGCACCACATCCCCCGTACGCATGTTGTTGAAGAACCACGCGGCATCGGCCGGGAGCAGGCCAACGCAGCCGTGCGAGACGTTGTATGCGCCGACGGCCCCGTAAGCCGATGGAAGCGCTTGGTGAACGTAGACCCCTGAGTTCGTGAGCCGGTTGGCGTGCTCGACGACGAGCGGTGCGTAGTAGCCCTTGTCACCGGGTTTGAGTCCGATGCTGCCGGCGTTGAATTTGGAGTGGCGTTCCTGCTCCATGATCACGGCGTATCCGGTGGGCGAGAGCCAGTCCGGGCTGCCAAGGGTGACGGGAGCTGTCTTGACGAGTGCGCCGTCGAAATACACCTTCATGGTCTTGGTGGCGTCGTCCACTACCGCTATCCGCTGCGGACCGGTCGTGAACACTGCCTTGACGTTGGAGTTGCCGATCATTCCGTTGCCGAAATCCTTGCCGAACAAAGGCATGTCCACCGTGACGCTCGTGTTGGCCGCCCAGAAGGTCTCCGGGCGGATCCGCACTTTGCGGTCCGAGTACCAGCGCCAGGCCACTTCCTGGCCAGAGGAAACGCCGATCTTCACGGCCTGTTCCATGGCGGCTTTATCCGCCACAGGCTCGCTGAAGTTGATTTCGATGGGTTGCCCCGAACCCATGACGGAACCGTCGTTGGGGAACACCAAGGCATTGGCCTCGTTGGGCGTGGATACCGTGCTGAAGGATTGCGTCTTCCGGGTTTCCCGGCCCGCGCCGTCAACAACAGTGAAGCCATAACGGTACTCGGTGTTGAACGCCAAGGGATCCAGCGTGGACCAGGTGCTGCCATCGGAACTGATGCTTCCCGTGATGGCCTTTCCGCCCTTGGCCGGGACGAGTTCAACGTCCTTCAACGTGCCGTGTACCGCCTTCACGGAAGGCCCGACGGCGGGATTCACTTCGCGGGCGCCGTCAAGGGGCGTGATTCCCAGTTCCACTGCCTTGACGACAGCGGACGCCAACCCCGCATCCGTGCGTTGCGGAGATCCCGCTTCTGATTCGACCGCCGTTTGCAGCCAGTTCGGGGCGGTTGCAACACCGATTCCTCCGACCGCAACGCCGGCACATATCCCCATGATTCCGAGAATCTTCCCGGTCTTGCTTTTCCTTTGCGACGCCACAGTGCAACTCCACATCCCCCGGCAGAAAGCCAGCCCCCAAGACTGACCCGCCAAGTCTACCGGGGGTTCCGATGCGTCCGGGGCAGTGCGCTCAGGCGCGCCCTATCAGTCGGCGTATTGGGTCAGTCGGCGTACTGGGTCAATTGGCGTATTGGGCCCAGGGGATGTTCCAGTCGCCAAAGCCGTCGTCGTAGTTGGCGTAGTCACCCTGGGTATTGACCACTTGGACGACGTCTCCGGTCGTCATGTTGTCGAACACCCATTTCGCGCCGTCAGGTCCCAATCCGATGCAGCCGTGGGAGAGGTTCGTGACGCCGATGTACGGCAAGGCCGAGTCGGTGGCCTGGTGGATGAACTCGCCGCTGGGCGTCAGGCGCGTCGCGTAGTTGACGTCAAGCTGTCCGTAGTAGGCCGGATCCCCCGGCTTAAGGCCGATGGTGGAGGCGTCCATGTGCTCCACCCGGTACTTCTCCATAAGGACCAAGTAGCCGCGCGCGGAAGGGAACCTGGTGTCGCCCATGGTGTCCGGCCACTGGCCCACTTGCTGGTCGTTGATACTGACCGTGAACGTGTGGGCAACCGCGTCGGCCACCGCCACCTTCTTGTCGCCGATCTTGAAGGTGTTCGTCTTGTTGAAGTTGCCGATCTGGCCGTTGCCGAAGTCCACCCCGAACAGCTTGAGATCCACGGTGACGGTGCTGTTCGCTGCCCAGAAGTTCTCCGGACGGTAGCGCACCATGGTGTCGCTGAACCAGTGGAAGGCCCCCACCTGGCCCGACGTGGAGGTGACCTTGATGGCCTTCTCGACAGCGGCCTTGTTGACGACCGGTTCGCTGAACGTGAGCTGGAGCGGCTGCGCCACGCCCACCTTCGCCCCGTCCAGGGGGTACATGGCGGCGTCGGCCTCGTTCTGCGTGGAGACCGTCGTGAAGGATCCGGTCTTCGACGTTGCGCGACCGGCCGCATCGGCAACGGTGTAATTGAAGGTGTAGGAGGAGTTGAATTCGAGCGGAGTGGATGCCGTCCAGCTCAGTCCATCCGGGGTCAACGCACCATCAACGGTCTTGCCTTGAGCGCTCGTCAGGGAGACCCTGTCCAGGGTTCCGTCCTTGACACTGATAGTGACAGGCGCGGCCGGGTTCACCTGCTTGGCTCCGCTCGCTGGCGAGGCAACCACCGTGGCAGGCTTCACGACGGGCAGCACCGCCGCTGCCTCGCTGCGTTCACCTGATGATCCCTCGGACTCGATTGCCGCACTCGCCGCATGCGGGGCCACTGCGGCGAACGTGCCGCTGAGCGCGGCAATGAGGCAGACAACCACGATCCAGGCGACCTTGCGGAACCTGCTTCGCTTCGTCGGCCCAGCGTCCAAGTGCCCAGCATCCAAGTGCCGGGCGCTGCCGCCGTCCTGCTCGGTGTCGAAGAGCCTCGCAGCGTCCACTTGCTCGAAAGTGTCCGCTTGCTCGCCGTCGGGATTAAGGCCCATTCCTTTTTTCTCCAAAACTCACGCCCCCCAATAAAACTCACGCCCCACAGCCGCATCCTAAGGGGCGCGGCTTGATATTGGCTGGGAGCCCGCCTTCCGGCGTGCCCCCAGCCAGTGTTCTTAGTACCGGTAGTGTTCCGGCTTGTACGGCCCGGCAACGTCAAGGTCCAGGTATTCCGCCTGTTCCTTGCTGAGCTCGGTCAGTTCCACGCCCAAAGCATCCAGGTGCAGGCGGGCAACCTTCTCATCGAGGATCTTGGGCAGGACATAGACCTGGTTCGAGTATTCGCGCTCGGCCTCGGGCTGGTCCCTCTTGGTCCACAGCTCGATCTGGGCGATCGTCTGGTTCGCGAAGGAGTTGCTCATTACGAACGAGGGGTGGCCTGTGGCGTTGCCCAGGTTCAGGAGGCGGCCTTCGGAAAGCACGATGATCGAACGCTCCTCGCGGCCGTCGGCTGCGGCGAACACCCACTCGTGGACCTGCGGCTTGATTTCCACCTTGTGCACGCCGGGGACCTTTGCCAGTCCGGCCATGTCGATCTCGTTGTCGAAGTGGCCGATGTTGCCCACGATCGCCTTGTTCTTCATGCGGAGCATGTCGGAGGCCATGATGACGTCCTTGTTGCCCGTAGTCGTGATGAAGATGTCGCCCTGTTCCAACACGGAATCCAGCTTGGCCACCTGGTACCCGTCCATTGCTGCCTGGAGCGCGCAGATGGGGTCGATCTCCGTCACGATCACGCGCGAACCCTGGCCGCGGAGCGCCTCTGCGGCGCCCTTGCCGACGTCGCCATAGCCGCAGACGACGGCGACCTTTCCGCCCATCAGGACATCCGTGGCGCGGTTGAGGCCGTCCGGCAGGGAGTGGCGGATGCCGTACTTGTTATCGAATTTGCTCTTGGTCACCGAGTCGTTGACGTTGATGGCCGGGAACAACAGCTTGCCCTGTTCGGCGAGCTGGTAGAGCCGGTGCACGCCCGTGGTGGTTTCTTCGCTCACGCCACGGATCCCGGCGGCGATGCGGGTCCACTTCTTCGGGTCGGCGGCAAGGCTCTTCCGCAGCACGTCGAGGACCAGCGCATACTCTTCGGGATCGCTCTCCGTGGCGGTCGGCACCGCGCCGGCTGCTTCGAATTCGACGCCTTTGTGGACCAGCAGCGTGGCGTCTCCGCCGTCGTCGAGGATCATGTTGGGCCCAAGCTCAGGGTTGGCGTCCGCGCCCGGCCAGGTGAGGATCTGCTCGGCGGTCCACCAGTATTCGTCGAGGGTCTCGCCCTTCCAAGCGAACACGGGAACACCCCGGGGATCCTCGACAGTTCCCTTGCCGACGACAACGGCGGCCGCTGCCTCGTCCTGGGTGGAAAAGATGTTGCACGAGGCCCACCGCACCTCCGCGCCGAGGGCCGTCAGCGTCTCGATGAGCACCGCGGTCTGCACGGTCATGTGCAGGGACCCGGCAATACGCGCCCCCTTGAGCGGCTGGCTTGGACCGAACTCGGCGCGCAGCGACATGAGGCCCGGCATTTCGTGCTCTGCCAGGCGAATCTGGTGGCGCCCGGCTTCGGCCAGGGAGATGTCTGCAACCTTGTAGTCGAAAGTCATGGAAGTCCTTTGGAAGTACCGAATGGTCGAGTCAGGGGGGGCTCAGGCGTCGTGCTGGCCTGCGTCGTGCTGGTCTGAGGCCGCGGCGTTGGCGGCGGCCAGCAGCTCCGGGGGCAGGAGCAAAGGGATTCCGTCCTGGATTGCATAGCGGAGCTTCTCACCCGAGGCGGACGCGGCCGTCGAGACAAGTTCCTCGCCGTCCTGCTCCAGCGGGGACCCGGTGACAGGGCACCGCAGGATGGACAACAATTCAGGACTGACCTTTGGCATGGTTGAAGCTCCCTGGATGGCATCTCGCGGACGCCGCTTTGGACAGATATGGCAGCTTCCAGAGTACAACCCAGCGGCGCTGCACACGGTGTCACAATGCTTGTCGCTCAGGGAGCCGCGACACATTGGGCGACACACGCGGCGGTACACGGAGACAATGGACGCGTGGTTGCTGTCGTCCGGGTTCAGGACGGATCGCGCAGGATGCGCAGGTGGCGCCTTGTTCCCTCCACGGGGGCCGGTCCGTCAAAGGGGGCCCGGACTGTGCGCTGTTCCGGCGCGGCAGGCGCCGATGCGGCTTCCCGCACTGCATTCGCCAGGGCAAGGAGATCGTCCGGCCCCGGCTGGGGCGGTGAGGACGGCATGGCGAGCCGCATGACTTCCCAGCCCCTCGGCACGGTCAGCGACTCGGCATGCTGCGCACACAGATCGTAGGAATGCGGCTCGGCATACGTGGCCAACGGACCAAGCACCGCCGTGGACTCGGCATAGACGTACGTCAAAGTAGCCACCGCGGATTGGCGGCAAGCTGATCTGGAACACTGACGAATTGCACCCACAACATCCCAGATTAGCCGCACTTCCCCGCGGCGCGGTGCATTGCCCCTTTGCGCGCATTATGTCGCGTTGGCGGAATCACGGGTCTAGAGTCGATATATGCAGTCACAGCACCACGTTCCGGGCTTCACAGTCCATTTGTCCGACACCGGGGACAGCCAGGAAACGACGACGGCGGGCACGTCCGCACGCGGCTTCAGGGAGCGCCGCAGGAACCGCCACGGGCGGGGCTTGCGCGGCGAAATCATCCTTCCCAACCTTCCCGGCTACCGGACGCGCGCCGAAAGGTTCGACGACCTCGTGCTCGATTCCGCTGAACGGCTGCAGGATATGTGGGGCAAACGGCTCGACGGCGTCGCGTTCGCGGTGGACGAGATCCCGCCGAACCTTGAGGAACTGGTGGCACAAGGCACCGCGGCACCGCTGGGCTCGTACACCCCGGCAGCCCGCGGCGCGGGTCCCGTCATCACCATCTATCGGCGCGTCGTCGAGCACACCACCGGCGGCCGCGAGGACCTCCAGGACCTGGTGCACGACATCGTCGTCGAGTACACCGCCGAGATGCTCGGAGTGCCGCCGGAGACCCTGGACCCCGTGTACCGCCGCCGGTATCAGTAACCGAGCGTGACCTGCACTTTTTCGTGGCCCGCAGCGCCATCCTGGATGGTCAGGACCGAAACGCCTGGTTGATCGCCCTGGCCGAGGACGAGCGCGCCGTAGGCCGCATCCCCTGCCGCCGACACGATGTAGCCCGAAACCGCCGCGCCGTCGGACTTGTCCGGAACGCCGATGACCGCCGTGGTCCCTCCGGCGATGTCGACCGTTTGCGCCTTGTGTACCTTGCCGTCCGAGGTGACCGGCGTGTAACTGACAGTGGCCCGTCCCGTCGGCACACCGAAGCTGAGGAAACGGGTCCCGCCTTGGGGTACCGCCATCACATGCTGGCTGCCCAAACGGACCGCAGCCGGAGACCAGGCGAAGTCAACGGGGTCCTCCGCCTTGAGCCCCCGCGTTACGCGGGAGGAAGCTGCGAAGGAAACATCCGAGCTAGCGCTGACGGTATACATACCGGCCGGGACGCCCGCGAGCGGCACTTCGGTGACCGAACCCGCCTTCGCGGTCACGGCTCCCCCGCCGGGCAAAGCGCGCTGGCCGTTCGGCCCGTACAAGCGCACGTCCACGACGGCGTCCACAGGACCGGGAACGGTGATCTGCAGGGCCGGAACGACGTCGGCAAAACCGGGCTTGTCCGCGAGTGACTTCACGGCGGCCGGGTCCTGGACGTCCACCCCGGTCATGACCTGGGAATCGGCGGCGCCGGCACCTGGAGTGATGACCTCGACGCCACCGGCGGTGAGGCCCCGGAGGACGCTTTGCTGGATGGTTGCCGCGACCGGGCCGCCGCTGCTGCGCAAATGCACCGAGAGCTGACCCTCGTTCGGGGCCAGTCCGGCCAAATTGATGGACCGGGTAGCTCCCGGCGAAACCAGCAAGCCTCGGCTGTCCGGGGCTTGGATCTGCCCGTGGGCGCCGAACAGCTCGAGATTGACGGTAGCCGGGGTGCCCGAGGCATTGCTGATGTTCAAGACCGCCGTTCGCCCGAGTGCAGTGTTCGCTCCAAGGAGCCATGCATCATTGACCGGCTGCTGGCAGGGTGCTGCCGCCAGTCCGCGGAGGTCGCCGTCGCTCGCGGTGTAGCTCATCAGGCCCGCTACCGCGGCCTTCTGGCCGCTGATGGGATCGGCGCCCACCACGGTGACGTCGCCCGCAGGCCGCTGGGCCACGACGCCGGCATTCAGCACGGGCGGCCCGGACGCAGGGGCTGGGGCGGCGGCGGGAGGCTTGGCAATATCGGCGATTGCAGAACCACCGAGCGAGGCGAGGTTGCTCCCGGGAACGGATCCGCCGGCGTCGCTAAGCACCACCGCGTCCAGGAAGCTCTTTGCCGAACGCGAAACAGGGCTGAACTGGCTGTCGGTGCCCGCGCTCGTTCCCTCGGCGAGACGGGGAGGTGCCGGACACACTGCGGCTGTCCTGCCCGCCGGGACATCCGCTAGGGTCATGTCCAGCGTTTTGCTTCCCGACGGCGACGGCAGGATCGAGGCTGCCGACACCATCCCGGCCCCAGCAGCAAGGAGCAACGTCGCGGAAAGCGCTCCCAACACAACGGCCTTGTTCTTGTTCTGGCCTTTGCTCTGGTTGTGGGCTTTGCGCTGGCCGCGCTTCCTCGACCCCGCTCCGGGCTCGGCTGCCGGTCCTTGGTTGTCAGACACTGCTGTACTCCTTACGGAGGGAGTTTTGTTCCTTCAGGAGGCCGGCTTTCGGCCTGCGGGCAGGCATGGGGATGGCCAGAAGGACGGTCAATCCAATCACCACGGCCTGCAAAATGCTGAGCCAAGGCTCCCACACGGTGGTGTAGCGGATCTCGATCTGGCCGCCCGCGGACGGCAAGGTGAATGCTTGGGCCCATCCGGACGTCGTCGGGCTCAGTTGGCGGCCATCCAACCAAGCGCTCCAACCGGCATCTGCCCGCTCAGCGAGCACCACCAGGCGTCCGTCCCCGCCCGCCGGGATGTTGCCGGTGGCAGAGGATCCAACAGAAGGCAAGAGCGCAACGACGGCACCTTTTGCGTCCACCACCCTGACACGGTGTGCCGTTTCGGCGTCGGCCGCGGCGGCCTGGTTGAGCGGCGTGACCCGCCACAGCCACCCGGAATCGGTTTTGCCCACAGCCACCAGGCCGGGCACGGAATCGATCCGGTTGGCCGTCAACGGTGCGGCGGTGTCGGCTGACTTCAGAACCACGAATCCTGCGCCAAGCTGCTCAAGGGCGGGCCGCGGGTCAACCCCTGTTCCCGCGACAATCGTGGCTACGGCGTTCCGGATGGACGCGGTAGCGTCGTCGTCGGCCACGAGGCGTTCCTGCCCGGGTGATCCCACAATGGAACGTCCGGCAGCGACAGTCGAGAGCGAGTCCAAAGTAGTTCCGGCTCCGCGCATGAGGGATGCCGTGTAGCCACCGTTCTCACCGGCGGTGATGACCAGCGTGCGGGTCTGTTCCGGCCCTTGGCCGTGGTCGACGGCGGTGGCCGGCAACGTGCCGGGACCTGCGGGCTGGACCAGTCGCGGCGTGCCCAGCGCGCCGCTAGCCGAGGGCGGGCTGTCTGGGCCGGCCAGGACATTCTGGGTTGCCCAGAGGCCCATGCTTGCCAGGGGTCCGGCAATGAGGAGAAGCGTCGCTACAGCGGAGACGATGCGCACTGCCGCGCGCTGGACCGGGCGGCCGTCTTCCGCCTTGGCCTTCAGGTGGAGGAGGTTATCGGCGCCGATCAGCGCCGCTCCCAGGAACGCGAACCCGGCCGCGGAAACTGCCGGACCCGTGAATGGCGCGACGAGCAGGTTGCCGTCGACTCCGGTTGCGACGTGTCCGGCGAGCCATGCCCAGGCGAGGAGCACAAGGGCTCCGGCCCAGAGGAAACGCGTGACGCGGGACCGGCCTCCGGGGACAAAGAGTGCGGCGATGGAGAGGAGCAGGACCGGCGCGCCGATCAGCAGGGCAAGCGCCAGCGCCCACGGAATACCCGACGGGCCGAATAATGCCAAGCCGGCCAATCCGCCGTTGACGTCGAATTTCAAGGGTTGGCCAAGCAGTTGCTGCCACAACGGTGCGGCTTCGAATCCCAACGGGACGCCAGGATCGGCCAGCATGGTGCGGGGCCGTTCAAGCGCCGAGAGGACGTACGGCGCAAAGAGCGCGGCGCTTGGAAGCAGCGACCACCAAATGGTCCGGCCCCGCCGCCCCAAGGCGATGCCGCAAAAAACAATGAGGACAGCAAAGGGAGGAAGCAGGGATGGCGCAGAGGCAGTCACCACGGCCAGCGCCAAGCCGGCCGCGGCAGCAGCAGTCCACGACGGAGTGCCGTTGACGCCCGGCTTGCCCGGCAACGGCCTGGTTGCGGCGCGGCCGGACTGCTGGACCTGGTCCAGCGTAGTCCCGCGCCCCAGGGCCGATCCGGTGGCCCGGAAGAGTGCCAGCACCAACAAGGGCATCACTACGTGGGCCAAGAGGGCGCCGGCCCGTCCTTGGTTCACGGCGACTTGAAGGGCCGGGGCTGCGGCCCAGATCAGCGCCGCCATGAAGCGGTAGCGGCGCAAGCTGGTCATCGCGCCCGCGGCAAACCAGGCGCCCAATCCTGACAGTGGCATCGCCAACAACAACAGCCACACGATCGCCGTGCTGGAATCGCTTCCCCCGAGCAATGACACAAGCCACAGGATGTAGGCGAACGGATCCCCGTGTCCGGGCAAACCCGCGCCCAAGCCAATCCACCACGTGGATGCCGACCGCCAGATGTCGCCTGCGGCGGACAACGGCAAGAGGCCGCCGCCCGTCACGCCGTTTGCACCCAGGAGCCCCAGCAGCCCCACGATGGAGGCAGCCAGTGCAACAAACGCGGCGGCCACCGCGCCCGTCCCGATCCAACCCCGCTCATTCGTTGCCAGGGCCACAAAATCGTCACCTGCGTCACCGCTCGGTTCCGGAGCCAGGGAGTCGGTCTCCTGGAATTCGTCTGCGCCAATCGCCTCGACGAGGGAGCGTCGATGGGCCCAAACCTCGCGCCGCGGTGTCTGCAGGCCCTTGACCATTGACCGCGGTACGCGTCGCGTCCGGGCGGCGTTTCGCCGCGAACGCCAAATCGCCCCGGGACGGCCGAGCGCCGCAACGGTCGCGCCAAGCTGGGAAATTCCGTGACCCGGTTCTTTGACCAGGATGCTTAAGACGAGCCTGACCATGCTCCCGAGCAACGCGCCGAGCGCGTGCAGCGGAACCTTCCACGGCGAAGCGTGGGTGAGCCTCAAATGGACTTGGCTCTTGCGTGCGGCCGCAGGTGTCGCCAGGCTGTGGGGACGGTTCTCCACGTGGAACATGCGCGCCGCCGGAACCACCACCACCCTGTTGCCCGCAAGCCAGTTGCGCCAACAGAAATCGACGTCGTCTCCCACTCCGGGAAGCGCGGGGTCGAAGCCGCCCAATTGCTCCCAGGCGTCGCGGCGGATCAGCATGCCGGCGGAATTCACCGCGAAAGTGTCCGTGCGCCCGTCGTATTGGCCCTGGTCGAGTTCGTCGGCTTCGATGAGCGTCAGCCGTTCGGCCCAGCGGCTCGTGGACAGGCCGGCGTCGACGAGCCTGCGTTCCGCGTTCCAGGACAACTGCTTGCAACCGGCCACTGTGACGGAAGGTGCTCGCTCGACTGCCTGAAGCAGTTCGGCGAGTGCATCCGGGGCGGGAGCGGCGTCGTCGTGCAACAACCAGATCCATTCCACGGCTCCCGGCTCCCGCGAAGGTGGCGCCGAGCGGGCCAGGCCGGCCATGACGGCCGCACCGAAACCTGCTTTGTGTTCGCCGGTGCCGGTGACATTGTCCTTGCCGAGAGCCCGCTGCAGCAACGCGGCGGACTTGTCGCGGGAGCCCGTATCAATGCCAATGGCGGCATCTGCCGGACGCGTCTGGTCCAGCAGAGCCGCCAGGGTTCTGGGGAGATAGTTACCGCCGTCGTGCGAGACGACGACGGCGGTAACGTGTACTGCCTTGAGAATCAGACCGCTCGCTTCCTCAGCCTGCGGCGTTCACGCTCGGAGAGCCCGCCCCAGATACCAAAACGTTCATCATTGGCGAGTGCGTATTCAAGGCACTGCGAACGGACATTGCACGCACCGCAAACCTTTTTGGCATCCCGCGTGGAGCCGCCCTTCTCAGGGAAGAACGCCTCCGGGTCCGTCTGGGCGCACAAGGCGTCCGTCTGCCAGCCGAGTTCGCCTTCGTCGTCGAAGTCCCCCTGGCGCGGAAGCCCGATCCACACCGGCTGGGCCGGGTTGTCGAGCGGACGGCGCAGCTCCATCGGAGGATCGTCGAGATCATCCTCCGGATCTGCCGGCGTGCCTCCCACAAGAGCCTCGTGGGCAGCAAGAAAGGCTGTTGCCTCGTCTTCCAGCGACTCCCGAGTGGTCTCTATGTAGCGGTCCGCCGCCTGCGGATCTGCCGGGTCAACATACCAATCCCCCGGAACTTCACGCGACCGGTACTTCACCGACGCATATTCCGCGACGACTGCATCTTCCTGGATACGCAACGCTTGCCCCATGGCGTCCCTCCTGATGTGTGCAGCTGCTGCCGTGCTCATTCGGTACTCGGTTATGTACCCGATACTCCCGCAGCGGCGTTCGATATCTAATTACACGCGTGTAACTACCAAGCCGTCAAGCCGCGCCGGGATAATAATCAACTTTCCGCACTAACTCCCGCCGCGCCACGCCCGCGATTTTTTTGCCCCATCCGCGCGCTTCCGCGGAAAAACGGAAGCTTCGACTCACTTAAGATGTATTTTCATTGAATTTCAGGGAAATTGCTTGGCCCCTCAAGCTCCGTGCCGTCACCGGCCCTTGGCCCCGTGTGGCGCAAGTCATACCCGCCGGCGCCGGGCCGGACGCCTCGTGGCAAGATGTAGCCATGAACACCCCCGCGATGAACCTGATGGCAGCCCTGCGCTCCGGACACGCCACATCCCCCCGACTGACCTGGTACGGGCCGGACGCCGAACGGGTGGAGCTCTCGGGACGGGTCCTGGACAATTGGGTGGCCAAGACCAGCAACCTACTCCAGGACGAGTTCGACGCCGAACCGGGCATGAGCCTTCGCCTCGACCTGCCGGCCCATTGGAAGTCCCTCGTATGGGCGCTGGCGGGATGGCAGTTGGGGATGGAACTGGTGCTCGACGGCGGCAGCGCCGACCTGCTTGTCACGGACACCCCCGACGTCGGTGCGGGAGCCGACTTCGACGCCGTCGTCGCCGTGCCGCTCGCGGCACTCGCGATGCGCTGGCCGGGAGAACTGCCTGCCGGCGTCGTGGACTACGCGGCCGAAGTCCGCTCCCACGGCGACGTGTTCATGGCGCACGCCGAACCGGACGCCGCGCTGCCGGCGCTGCGCCGCCCTGAAGCCGGACACTCGCACGGCGAATTGCTGGACGGCTTCGCCAGGGAACACGACGCCGGCGTCCGCCTGCTGGTCCGCGCCGCCGACGGCTTGGAGTCGGCCCTCGCGGACGCACTGGGCGCGTGGAGCAAAGACGGTTCAGTTGTCCTCGTGCACCCGGACGTCGACGTTACCCGGCACCTGCTGGACAACGAGCGCGTCAGCGGCGCCTAGGCACGTCAGCGGCGCTTGACCGCGTCTTCGCCTTGGTCCGAGCCAGTCTCGGAGCTGGCAACATGCATGGCCTTGGCTTTGGCCCTGTGGTGGGCCTCGATGATCTCGTGGTCATGCGAGAAGGCCGGCTCTTCGTCGAGTTCCTTGTTGAAGACCAGGAAGCGGTAGGCGAAGAAGCGCACGACAGTGGCCACGAGGATGCCGACGACTCCGGCGGCGAAGAGAACGTTCTTGTCCTGGATGTTCATGCCGTATTTGGCGATGGCGGTGAGGCCGGTGGAGATGCCGATACCAATTCCGTTGATGATGATGAACATCACGAACTCGCGCACCACGTTCTGCTGGCGGCGGTGGCGGAAGGTCCAGAAACGGTTGGCGATCCACGAGAACACGGTGGCCACGGTGGCGCCGACGAAACGGGCCTTCGCCTCGCTGTCCGACATCGGGCCGTGCATGAGATAGTAGGTCAAGCCGTTATCTATGACGAACGCAACACCGCCGACAGCGCCAAACTTGGCTACTTCGCGCCAAAAGAGCGAGGCGAGCCCGCGGATGCGATCTGCAAGTGTGTTGATCATGACCCTCCATGGCCGTTGTTCTAGGGGGCCGATGGGCCGAAGCCTCCATTTTAGCTCCGATTTCTTGGAGCTTGCCCATTTGTTCCGTGCCGACGGCTTCGAGCCGGGTTCCAAGGACCCAGCGGCGAGCAGAATCTGGGAACCAGCCGCTGGTTCGGTAGGCTGAACCTTGTGACTTTTCCTGTAATTGGCGTGGTGGGCGGCGGACAGCTCGCACGAATGATGGCCCCGGCCGCAACCGCTCTCGGCTTTGAACTCCGGGTCCTTGCTGAAGGTGAGGACGTTTCCGCAGTCCAGGCCGTAGCAACGGCCCCCATTGGCGACTACAAGGACCTCGCGGCCCTTCTTGAGTTCTCGGAGGGCTTGGACGTCATGACCTTCGACCACGAACACGTTCCCACCGAGCACCTCCGGGCCTTGATCGAGGCCGGAGTCAACGTCCAGCCCGGCCCCGATGCCCTGGTGCACGCGCAGGACAAACTGGTGATGCGCGCGGCGATCGACCGCTTGGGGCTCCCCAATCCGGCGTGGGCTGCAGTCCACGGCGTCGAGGACCTCGTGGCATTCGGTGAGCAGACCGGTTGGCCGATCGTCTTGAAGACCCCGCGCGGAGGCTATGACGGCAAAGGCGTGCGCATCGTCCATTCCGCCGACGACGCCCGGAGCACCACGGACTGGTTCGACGCCATGAGCCCGCTGCTCGCGGAAGAGAAGGTTGACTTCAGCCGCGAGCTTTCCGCCCTCGTCGCAAGGACCCCAGACGGCGAATCCCGTGCTTGGCCGGTAGTCCACACCGTCCAGGTGGACGGCGTTTGCGACGAAGTGATTGCGCCGGCCCAGGACATTCCCGTAGAAGTCGCCGCAGCGGCCGAAGAGGCAGCGCTGCGGATCGCCAATGAACTCGGAGTCACGGGCGTCATGGCGGCCGAACTCTTCGAAACGCCCGGCGTCGGAGTCGGCTTCCTGGTCAACGAGCTCGCCATGCGGCCGCACAACACCGGCCACTGGACGCAAGACGGCTCCGTCACGAGCCAGTTCGAACAGCACTTGCGAGCGGTCCTCAACCTCCCGCTCGGTGCCACCGACGCGCTCGGCGCAGTAGTTGTCATGAAGAACTTCCTGGGCGGCGACAATCAGGATCTCTTCAGCGCCTACCCGAAGGCCCTAGCCTACGAACCTGCCGCAAAGGTCCACTGCTACGGCAAGTCCGTGCGGGCCGGCCGCAAGATCGGGCACGTGAACCTCGTCGGCAACTCGACGGCGGACGTCCACTCCATCCGACACCGCGCCACCGTAGTGGCCGACATCATCCGCGACGGCCGCATGCCGGCCGAAACCACCTCCGAGGAGACCGCATGAGCGCAGAGAACATGGAAGCCGAAAACGCGGATGCGGCTGTCGCCGCCCCGATCGTAGGCCTCGTCATGGGCTCCGACTCCGACTGGCCGGTCATGGAAGCCGCGGCGGACGCCCTGGCAGAATTCGGCATCCCTTTCGAAGCCGACGTCGTCTCAGCCCACCGCATGCCCACGGAAATGATCCGATACGGCCAGACTGCCCATGAACGTGGCCTCCGCGTCATCATCGCGGGAGCCGGCGGCGCGGCCCACTTGCCGGGGATGCTCGCCTCCGTCACCCCGCTGCCCGTCATCGGCGTCCCGGTCCCGCTGAAGACCCTGGACGGTATGGATTCCTTGCTGTCCATCGTGCAGATGCCCGCCGGTGTTCCCGTCGCCACGGTGTCCATCGGCGGCGCCCGTAACGCCGGCCTCCTGGCAGTGCGCATGCTGGCGTCCGGAACCGACGAGCTGGCCGTGCGGCTTCGCGGCGAACTGCTCGAATTCGCCCAGGAGCTCAACAACACCGCCACCGAGAAAGGCGCCCGGCTCCGCGACAAGGTCGCCGAAGTCTTCTCCACCGCGAACGTCTCCGCCCGAAGCAGTCGTTAAGAGCCCGGGCAGCCGTTAAGAGGTCATCCCCGGCAATCCCGAATGTACCGTCCCGCAATGACAAGGATCCCCTGCCGTGTACCAGCTTGAGAATGTTCTCCGCCCCTACGCATGGGGATCGACGACGGCGATCGCCGCTCTGCTGGGAAGGCCCGCCTCGGGCGGTCCGGAGGCGGAGTTGTGGATCGGAGCGCACCCAGACTCGCCGTCCGTGGCCACCCGTCCGGATGGATCGTCCGTCGCCTTGGACGCCCTGATCAAGGTGGACCCCGTGCATTTCCTCGGTGAAACGAGCGTGGCCGAATTCGGTCCGCGCTTGCCGTTCCTCACCAAGCTCCTTGCGGCCGACAAGCCCCTGTCCTTGCAGGTCCACCCTCGCTTGCAGCAGGCCAAGGACGGATACGCGAAGGAAAATGCCGCAGGCATGGCGGCGGACGCGCCCGAGCGCAACTACCGGGATGACAACCACAAGCCCGAAATGATCTTTGCGCTGACCCCGTTTCACGCCCTCTGCGGTTTCCGTCCGGCCGCGGATTCGCAGCGTGTCTTCGAGCATCTCGCAACCCTCCTGGACCTTGCCGCCGTCGACGTCCCGGACGTCATCACCGGTGTCATCGCGGATCTCTCCGAGCCCGATGAGCCGTCGGCACTCAAGGCTGCGTTCACCCGGCTGATTACCGGCGGGGATGCCGTCTCCGCCGCCACCGATCAGGTGGTTTCCATCCTGAAATCGGGCGCACCGATGGGTCAGCACGCCGCGGAACTCTCCACCTTGATGGACATCAACAATGAGTTCCCGGGCGACCCCGGTGTCCTGATTTCGCTGCTCTTGAACCTCGTCTTCCTGTCCCCGGGCGAATCGGTGTACCTGCCGGGCGGAAACGTCCACGCCTACCTGAAAGGCCTCGGTGTCGAGGTGATGGCGGCCTCGGACAACGTG
The DNA here is from genome assembly GCF_058781765.1 of Arthrobacter sp. FW306-1B-G06A. Taxonomy (NCBI): domain Bacteria; kingdom Bacillati; phylum Actinomycetota; class Actinomycetes; order Micrococcales; family Micrococcaceae; genus Arthrobacter; species Arthrobacter sp. FW306-1B-G06A. The sequence continues at coordinate 36,389 of NZ_JBYSXB010000019.1, forward strand.
CTCCGTGGCGGCCTCACCCCCAAGCACATCGACGTCCCCGAACTCCTGAAGACCATCGAATTCGCTTCCCTCGGCGTACCGCGCATCGAGCCCAGGATCTCCGGATTCGGCCAGGATCTCTATGTGCCGCCCTTCAAGGAATTCCAGCTCCAGCGCATCGAGTTGGCTCCCGGAGCGGAACCGGTGCCGATGGCGCAAGCCGGTCCCGCCGTCGTCGTCGTGGTTTCGGGTTCCGTGGTGCTCGACTCCCCCAAGAGCGAGCTCGCCGTGGAACGCGGCGGGAGTGCCTTCATCCCGGCATCCGAAGAGCCCGTGATGGTGCACCCGGTTTCCGGCGCAACGGGAACCAGCGTCGCCTTTGCCGTCACAACCGGCTTGGGGAATTAAGGGGTGGAGTACTTCCTGCAAACGCCCGCATGGGCGGCCTTCCAGCGATCCGTCGGCCGCACCGTGCACGAGGAGTCCGGTCCGGGGTGGCGTTTCCTCGCCGTGGAGGAAAAGAACCCGGCTGGAAAGGTCATCTACTCTCCATACGGCCCCGTGGCCGACTCGTTGGAAGCCTTCGACGAAGCCCTGGCCGCGCTGGTGGCGATTGCGCGCCGCAGCAAGGCGGTGTTTGTGAGGATGGAACCCGTCACTGCTGGATTTGAAGCGGCCGACGCCGCTGCGGTGCTGGGGGGACGCGGCCTCCAGCCCGCGCCGTCCAACCAGCAGCCGGAATTGAGCTGGATCGTGGATCTGGACGGCGACTTCAAAGACGTCCTTGCGGGCATGAAACCCACCAACCGGAACCTGTACCGCAACATCCACAAGAAGGGCGTCACCTTCCGGTCCTCGCAGGATCCCGCAGAGATCTCGATACTTCTCGACTTCCTCCACATGACAGCGGCACGCAACGGCTTCAAGCCCCAGAGCGACGACTACTTGAGCTCGGTGGCCCGCTCCCTCATGCCCGCTGGTGCCGGCACGCTGTTCATCGCCGAACTCGAGGGCGAACCCATTGCGGCCGCCTTGGCGTACGACTCCGCCGACACCCGCACCTACGCCCACGCAGCGCTCGATGACACGCACCGCAAGCTCAGCGCGGGCATTCCCTTGCTCGTGACGCTCATGGCCGATGCCAAGGACAAGGGGCTCAAGCACGTCGACCTGTGGGGCGTGGCCCCGGAGGACGAGCCCGACCACAAGTGGGCCGGATTCACCGCCTTCAAGAAGTCCTTCGGAGGCAGGGAAATCGCCTACCCCGGCACGTGGGACCTTCCCGTCAACAAGCTCCGCTACGGGGCCTACCAGCTGGCCCGGAAGCTGCGCGAAAAGCTCCGCTAGGGTTCCTTCGCGGGAACTGGCAGCAGATGCCCTCTGCGTCGATTCAGAGGGCATTTGCTGCCAGTTCGCGCTGGGGGGTGGGTCCTACTTGCGGGCGTAGCCCTCCCACTTGCTGGCCTGGTGCTCGCCGTCGACGAAGCGGATGGTGCCGGACTTGGAGCGCATCACGATGGACTGGGTCAGGACCTTGTCCTTGGAGTAGCGCACGCCCTTGAGGAGGTCGCCGTCGGTGATGCCGGTAGCGGCGAAGTAGCAGTTGTCGCTCGTGACGAGGTCGTTCGTGGAGAGGACGCGCTCGAGGTCGTGTCCGGCGTCGATGGCCTTCTGCTTCTCGTCGTCGCTGGTGGGCCACAGGCGGCCCTGGATGACACCGCCGAGGGACTTGATGGCACAAGCGGCAACGATGCCTTCGGGGGTGCCGCCGATGCCCATCAGGGCGTCGACGCCGGTGCCGGAACGTGCAGCGGCAATGGCGCCTGCGACGTCGCCGTCCATGATGAACTTGGTGCGGGCACCGGCTTCGCGGATTTCCTCCACCAGCGGGCGGTGGCGGTCGCGGTCCAGGATCATGACGTTGAGCTGGTTGACCTTGACGCCCTTGGCCTTGGCGATCAAGTGCAGGTTCTGCTTCACCGGGAGGCGCAGGTCCACCATGTCGGCTGCTTCGGGACCCGTGACGAGCTTCTCCATGTAGAACACGGCGGAGGGATCGAACATGGTGCCGCGCTCGGCAACTGCCAACACGGCGAGGGCGTTGTTGATGCCCAGCGCGGTCAGGCGGGTTCCGTCGATGGGGTCGACGGCGACGTCGCACTCGGGTCCGGTGCCGTCACCGACGTGCTCGCCGTTGAAGAGCATGGGGGCTTCGTCCTTTTCACCCTCGCCAATGACAACGACGCCGTTGAAATGGACGGTGTGGAGGAAGGAGCGCATGGCGTCGACGGCGGCGCCGTCTGCCTTGTTCTTGTCGCCGAATCCAACCCAGTGGCCGCCCGCAATGGCGGCAGCTTCGGTAACCCGGACAAGTTCGAGGGCCAGGTTGCGGTCCGGCTCATCGGTCCCGACGGCGAGCGCCGGCGAAATCGTGGAATACTTCTGGGACATTGGCGCTGGAGACACGTGAACCTCTTCTTCGATGACGCGATTCGTGGGACCAGGAATGGCTGGGCTTGGCGGCCTGAATGATTCCTCTAGAAGAGATCATAGTCGGGGCGGGGTGGCGCGGTCATGGGATGACCAACTCCCGGAACGCCCCTTGCGCGGACCGGCCGATGTGTATTAGCCGCTTGGATAGGAGACTATTGAAGCGTGAGTGAAACGCAAGACAAAGCAATTGCCGCCGCCCCCTCCGACGGCGGAGGCACGGGCGCAGCTGGCGCCGACGACGCTGGTCAGGCCGCGGTGAAGCCCGTTATCCCGGCGAAAGCAGCCAAAAGGGCCAATGCCTCGGTGATTGGCATGCTCATCGCCTTGCTCCTCTGCGTGCTGGCGTTCCTGCCGATTGTGCTCATGAATCCGGCGCCAAAGAGCAACGGTTACAAGCCCAACGTCGATGTGGCGGCAACCGCCGCCAATGCGAAAGATGTGGCCGGTTTCACACCGGTGGCGCCGGATACCGGCGACACATTTAGTCCGAACTACGCCCGCTGGTCATCCGGAACCGGCGATGGCGTGCCCACGTGGGAGGTCGGATACGTCACTCCCAAGCAGGCCTTCATCGGCATTATCCAGACCCGCAAGGCCAACCCAACCTGGATCTTCCAGCAGACCGGCAGTGCTCCGGTTACCGGAACGCGCAGCGCCGGCGGCCACGACTGGGAGCTCCACGACACGGCCAAGGGCAACCGCAGCATGGTCCTGAACTACCGCGGCACCACGATCATCCTGAGCGGCGGCGCCGGCCTGGACGAGTTCTCCACCTTGGCCACCGCAGTGGTCAAGGCGATGGACGCAGCTCCGGTCGCTTCGGCGGACGCGAGCACGAAGCCGGGCGACACAGTTTCGCAGCCTGGCACCACAAAGCCGTAAAGTAGCGCCGTGGCTACCTATCTGACTCCTGCACTTGCCTGGCGCCGTCTGCGCGAAGGAAACGAACGCTTCGTCGCCGGGGAGTCCATGCACCCCAACCAGGACGCTTCCCGCCGGCATTCCCTGGTGGAGGACCAGCACCCCTTTGCCGTGATCTTCGGTTGTTCTGATTCCCGCCTGGCCGCCGAAATCATCTTCGACCTCGGCCTGGGCGATGCCTTCGTGGTCCGCACCGCCGGTCAGGTGATCGACGACGCGGTGCTCGGCTCGCTGGAGTACAGCATCTCCCAACTGCATGTTCCGCTCATCGTGATCCTTGGCCACGACAGCTGCGGCGCGGTGACCGCGACGAAGAGTGCCGTCGAGACCGGTGAAATGCCGGCAGGTTTCATCCGTTCCCTCGTGGAGCGCATCACGCCTTCCGTCCTCACCGCAATGCGCAACGAGCAGACGGACGTCAACGAGATGGTGGTGGAGCACGTCAAGCAGACGGCCCGCCGCCTCGCCGACAGTTCCCGTGTGATTTCCGACGCGATCGACGACGGCCGGGCCGCCGTCGTCGGGCTTTCCTACAAACTGGACGAAGGCCGCGCGGCGCTTGTTTCCGGGATCGGCAAGCTCTAGGCCGGATGCCGGGCCGCCCCGAAGGGGCGGCAAGCGGCGGCCGTAGCTTTGTTCCACCGGTTTTCGGTCAAGCGGCTGCTCGCCATAAGCTAGCCCCATGACTTCCACTCAAGAATCCAACACGGCCGAGTTCCGTATTGAACATGACACGATGGGCGAAGTTCGCGTTCCTGTGAACGCCCTGTACCGCGCCCAGACGCAGCGCGCCGTGGAGAACTTCCCGATCTCCGGCAAGACGCTTGAGCGCGCGCACATCGAGGCCCTGGCCCGCGTCAAGAAGGCCGCGGCCCTGGCGAACGCTGAACTTGGGGTGCTCGACGGCGAGCTCGCCGAGGCGATTGCCAACGCTGCCGATGAGGTTGCCGCCGGAAAGTACGACGGCGATTTCCCCATCGACGTCTTCCAGACCGGTTCGGGCACGTCCTCCAACATGAACACCAACGAGGTCATCGCCGAGCTGGCGACGCGCGCCCTCGCGGCCGCCGGGAGCGACAAAGTTGTCCACCCGAACGACCACGTCAACGCTTCGCAGTCCTCCAACGATGTCTTCCCGACGTCGGTCCACGTCGCCGCGACGTCGGCCCTGATCAACGACCTGATCCCGGCCCTCGAGTACCTGGCTGCTTCCCTGGACCGCAAGGCCGTGGAGTTCAAGGACGTCGTCAAGTCCGGCCGTACCCACCTCATGGACGCCACCCCGGTGACCCTTGGCCAGGAGTTCGGCGGCTACGCAGCGCAGGTCCGTTACGGCGTCGAGCGCATCAACGCCGCCCTCCCCCGCGTCGCCGAGGTCCCCCTGGGCGGCACCGCGGTCGGCACCGGCATCAACACCCCGGAAGGCTTCCCGGAGCGCGTCATCGAGCTGCTCGCAGCCGACACCGGCCTGCCGCTGACCGAGGCACGCGACCACTTCGAAGCGCAGGCCAACCGCGACGGCCTCATCGAGGGCTCCAGCCAGCTGCGCAACATCGCCATTTCCTTCATGAAGATCAACAACGACCTCCGCTGGATGGGCTCCGGCCCCAACACGGGACTCGGCGAGATCTCCATCCCGGACCTCCAGCCGGGTTCGTCGATCATGCCGGGCAAGGTCAACCCGGTCATCTGCGAAGCCTCGATCATGGTCTGTGCCCAGGTCATCGGCAACGACACCGCCATCGCCTGGTCCGGTACCAACGGCGCCTTCGAGCTCAACGTCGGCATCCCCGTCATGGCTGCCAACCTGCTCGAATCCATCCGCCTCCTGGCCAACACCAGCCGCGTCATGGCCGACAAGATGATCGACGGCATCACCGCGAACGTCGAGCGCGCCCGCTTCCTGGCCGAGGCTTCCCCGTCCATCGTGACCCCGCTGAACAAGTTCATCGGTTACGAAGCAGCGGCAAAGATCGCCAAGAAGGCCGTTGCGGAGGGTTTGACCATCCGCGAAGCCGTGGTCTCCCTGGGTTACCTCGAGCGCGGCGAACTGACTGAAGAGCAGCTCGACAAGGCCCTCGACGTCACCACCATGACCCGCCCGGCCCACAAGGCCTAGTTTCTCGCCAGCCCGACTGGCCAGCCCGACGGCGGCCGGCACCTTCCCCACGGAAGGCGCCGGCCGCCGTCGTCGTTTCTGCCCGCATAGGATTTCTTGCACTTTCCAATCAAAAGTGCAAAACTTTACTCTGTGGAAAATAGTGCAATTAACGACGGTGGACTCCGGGAGCGCAAGCGCGCTCAGACCCGCGCGGCGATCTCCGCCGTCGCGCGGTCCTTGACGGCCCAGCACGGACTCAACGGCTTCACTGTCGAGGAAGCCTGCGAGCAGGCCGGCATATCGCGGCGGACCTTCTTCAACTATTTCCACACCAAGGAAGACGCAGTGATCGGCTCGTTCTCCGACGAGCTTCCCGAGGACGCGCTGGAAGCCTTTAACCGCAATCCCGATCGTGCAGCCGGCACGATCTCCGGCTCGCTGCTGTCCGCCCTGCGGCACTTCACCCTGGCGGTCCTCGAGCGGTCCACCGTCAGCCCTTCGGAGATCCGCCAACTCATCGCCGCAGTCAAGGCCGAGCCCCAGCTCCTTGGCCGATTGACCCGTGAAGGCGAAGTCCGCGAGCGCCAATTCGCAGAGCTCATCGCATCCCGTGAAGGCCTCGCCGCGGACCATGCCGAGATCGTCATGGCCGCGGCGGTCTTCGGCGCCGTCACCAAGAAGACAAGCCAACAGTTCTTTTCCGAAGAGAACACCGAGCCCTACCGCGAACTGCTGGACCGGAACCTCCACGCAGCCCGTACTCTCTTCGCCCAAGCGCTGGACACCCACCCCGTCGAACCCCAGAAGGACCAACCGTGAGTACCACCCTCAAGACCAAAGCGGCCGCACCGCTGCTCTTGACCCAGAGAAGGATCTGGATCATTTTCTCGGCGCTCATCGCCGGAATGCTGCTCTCGAGCCTGGACCAGACCATCGTGTCCACGGCCATGCCCACGATCGTCGGCAAGCTCGGCGGCGTGGAGAACCAGGCCTGGATCACCACGGCCTACTTGCTGGCCACCACCATCGTCATGCCGATCTACGGCAAATTCGGTGACATCCTGGGCCGGCGGAACCTCTTCCTCATTGCCATCGGCTTGTTCACCGCAGCTTCCATCGGTTGCGCCCTCGCCACCGACTTCTGGGGTTTCGTGATCTTCCGCGCCATCCAGGGCCTGGGCGGCGGCGGCCTGATGATCCTGTCGCAGGCCATCATCGCGGACATCGTGCCTGCCAAGGAACGCGGCAAGTACATGGGTCCCCTCGGCGCCATCTTCGGCCTCTCCGCCGTGGCCGGCCCGCTCCTGGGCGGCTTCTTCGTCGATCACCTGACGTGGGAATGGGCTTTCTACATCAACATCCCCGTCGGCATTGCGGCGTTCACGATCGCCTGGTTCACGCTCACGCTGCCGAACAAGAAGGCCGAAAAGCGCATCGACATCCTGGGCGTGCTGCTGCTGTCCGCTGCCACGGCCTGCCTGATCTTCTTCACCGACTTCGGCGGCAAGAAGGACCAAGGCTGGGACTCCCCGCTGACCTGGGCCTTCGGCGCCGGCATGGTGCTTGCTGCCTTCCTCTTCGTCCTTGTGGAGCGTAAAGCCGAAGATCCCATCATTCCGTTGAGCCTGTTCAAGAACCGGATCTTCATCAACGCCACGGCCATCGGCTTCACCCTGGGCTTGGGCATGTTCGCCGCTATCGCCTTCGTGCCGACGTTCCTGCAGATGTCCTCCGGCACCTCGGCCGCCGTCTCCGGCCTGCTCATGCTGCCGATGATGGTGGGACTCATGGGTACGTCGATCTACTCCGGTATCCGCATCTCCAAGACCGGCAAGTACAAGATGTTCCCGATCCTCGGAGCGAGCCTCACGATCGTTGCCATGTTGTGGCTCACGACCCTCACCGCGGCAACCCCGATCTGGGTCATCTGCATCCAGCTGTTCATCTTCGGCGCAGGCCTGGGCTTGATCATGCAGGTCATCGTCCTCGTGGTGCAGAACGCCGTTCCAGCCGAGCAGATCGGCACGGCAACGAGCACCAACAACTACTTCCGCGAGGTCGGGGCTTCCTTGGGCGTCGCCGTCTTCGGCTCGATCTTCACCACGCGGCTCGCTGAGTCCCTCACCGAGGCATTCACCGGCGCCGGGGCTTCTGCTGCACAGGCCGCACAGTCCACCAGCAAGCTTGACCCTCAGACGCTGGCCCAACTGCCGGTCCAGGTCAAGGACGCCATCGTCAACGCCTACGCCGATTCACTGGCACCCGTGTTTTGGTACCTCATCCCGTTCATCGCCATCGCCCTCCTCCTCGCGATCACGCTCAAGCAGATCCCGCTCTCCGACACCGCCGGAATGGTGGCCCGGGGCGAGGCCGTCGGGGGCGCCGAGGCCGAACGCCTTGAAGCCGAACGCCTCGGAGGAACCCCCGAGGGTTCCGCCGAGGGTTCCGGCGAGGGGTCTCGCGCCGTAGACGCTGTTCCGGAGTCCGGCCCGCTGGGGGACAAAGACGGCGAGCTCGCCCGGCGCTGAGCCCGGGACATGCCCGCCCTTGGCTCGGACCAGTGGACATATGGGAATCTGTCCACTGCCGGGACGCAACGCCGGGCATGTCCTCCGGGCCGAGCATCTGGCTTAGGCTGGAACGCATGAGTTCAGAGCCCGAAGAATCCGCGAACATCAGCCCGGCCGTTCGATGGGGACTCGGGGCAGTCCTTTTCGGCCTCCTGGCCGTCTCGATAGCCTCCGCCAAGGGCGAATGGTGGACCATCGCCGGCGCTATTGCCTGTGGTGCCGCCGCATGCCTCTTCGCTGCCCGCGCGATCCTCGCGGCCCGTCAATCCCGCTGATATGCGACGGCGGAACCTGGCTCCAGCGCAAGCCGGATGGTTTCGCGGTGGCCGGCACTGATCTCAGGCAACTCGTCGAGGGCAAACCAGCCGACTGCGATTGACTCGTCGTCGTTGACGCGGGCCTCTCCCGAGACATAGCGGCATTTGAAGGCAATATCCAGGAAGTCGCAGACGTCTCCGTTGGGATACGTGACCGGGCCGATCACGCCCACCGCCAGGATGCGCTCGGTTTCGGCCACAACTGCAGTCTCCTCGAAGATCTCGCGGAGCAAACCAGGGGCCGGATGCTCCCCGGGTTCCAGCATTCCGGTGATCAGGGTCCACCGGCCATTGTCGGCCCGTTGGCACAGCAGGACCCGGTTCTCGTCGTCCAGGACCACGCCCCGGACGCCGGGTAGCCACAGCGGGTCGTTGCCGATCTTCTCGCGGATTTCCCGGATGAATTCCGGGACCGGCACGGCCTAGCCTGCTTCCGTTGAATCAGCCATAACCAACACGAGCTCTGCCTCCGCTTCCGGATCGGATCCGCCAGTAGGGCGAGTATCCCACCGGCGATGCCCGAATGACAGCGGGCAAGGCGGCTCAAACGGTCGCTTCTCGCTCCGTTTGCCCACAGCTCTCCTCACGCCGGCAGGGCAAACATGGCCGCAGCGGCACCGGCCAGCATGAACGGCCCGAACGGTATCGAAGATTTCAAGGTTCCCCGCCGGGCAGCAAGGACTCCCAGGCTCCACAGCCCACCGAAGAGGAACGCCGCAAATGTTCCGGCAAAAACATGCGCCCAACCCAGATAGCCAAGGTAAAGGCCGAGGACGCCGGCCAATTTGACGTCGCCGAAGCCCATCCCCGGCGGGTAGACCAAGCGCAGGATGAAATAGAACACCCACAGCACGGCTCCCCCGGCCACGATTCCCAAGGCAGGCACCCCGAGGAAGGGGGCACCGCCGTCGGGCGCTGGTCCAGCCGCTCCCCCCGCCAAGGTGACGGCCACCGCAGCGCCGAGCAGCAACGCACCGGCGATGGCATAGGAGGGGAAGACGATCCGGTTGGGCAAGAGGTGGTGACGGACGTCGATGACCGTGAGCCGGGCAGCCATGACAGCAAAGTAAACACAAGCTGCGAGCAGCAGCCAGAAGGCCGGGAAACTGGTCCCCCATAATTCGCCGAGTCGTCGGATCACCCTCGGATGCTATCGGTTTTCTCAAACCTCCGCCGGTTACGCACGCTTAGACTGTGGATATGGGGCGTTACAGTGCAGAAATCCATGGCAGTCCGGATGCCGACATGTCCTCCACCTTCCGAAACCTCTGCCGCTCCTCCCCATGGAAATGGACAAGCCTCAGGTTCGAATACCTGGACAGGCCGGGCAAGGCGGATGCCACAGTGCGCGCCTGGTTGCGCCGGCCGGGAGCGCTTCGGCTCGAAACCGTCGACGGTGCGTTACTGCATAGCACCACGGGCATCAACGACTCCCGAGACGGGCTTTACCTAGGCTCCAAGCGAAAGTCCTGGCTTTTGCCGGCCCACTTGGTGACCCCCGTGTACGACTCCGCCGGCTTGGTCCGCCGGCGCCCCGAGGCAGCGTACGGTGAACCGTCGTTCGGGAACGGTCGGCTCGCGGCTGCCCTCGATCCTGTCGAGCTCGCCGGAAATGCGCCGGTGCCGATGGAGTTTCCCGAGTCCAACAGGGTGTCGTTCGGCGCCATTCGGGAAGTGGATCACGAGGGGCGTCCAGCGCTCGAAACCATCGCGACGCCGGGATCCAGTTACGTGGCTGCTGATGCGGCAACGCCGCTCTGTTTCCCTGGGCGCACGCTGTTGCGGGTGGACTCGGGAACGGGCGTGTGCGTTTCCAGCCAATCGCTCGACGGCGATACCACCGGCCACGGGCATTGGATGCGGATCCTGGGGGTGGACGAATACATGCTGGACGATCTGTTCCTCGCCGAATCGATGAACCTCACCGACGTCCGCAAGCACATCAGCTGGGACATCGGTCCCCGTGCATGAGCGCGGCCCCGCCCTGGAACGCTAGCTCACGTATATCGGGTTTCCGGCCGACCCCCGCTCACGTATATCGGGTTTCCGCCCGACGCCCGCTCACATATATCGGGTTTCCGCCCGACGCCCGCTCACATATATCGGGTTTCCGGCCGACGCCCGCTCACATGTCCGCTAGGCTTCCCGGATGAATGAGCTAAGCGCCATCTGGCCCTTCTTCGGCCTCATCCTGACCACACCCCGCTTGGAGTTGCGCCCCATACAGGACGCCGACATCCCCGCAGCCGTCAAGGCCGCCCTCAGCGGCATTCACGAGCCTGGGAAGTCCCCCTTCAGCAACCCCTGGACGGAACTGCCCAAGGATGAGTTGGGTGCCAACATGGCCGGGTGGTATTGGCGCTGCCGTGCGGGAATGGCTGCGGAATCATGGACGCTCCTCCTCGGCATCTGGCATAACGACGAGTTCATTGGCTGCCAGGATATCGAGGCGAAGAACTTCGCATCGTTGAAGACCGTCTCCACCGGCTCCTGGCTCAAGAAAGGCGCCCAAGGCCTAGGCCTTGGCAAGGAGATGCGCGCGGCCGCCCTCAGCTACGCCTTCGACTACCTGAACGCCGAAGTAGCGACATCCGAAGCTGCCATTTGGAACAAGGAATCCTTGGGCGTTTCCGCCAGCCTCGGCTATAAACCCAACGGCATTTACCGCGACCAATGGGGCACCGACGTCGTGCAGGTCCAACGAGTTCGACTCACCTCGGGCTCCTTCACCCGACCCGATTGGAAGCTAAAGGTGGAAGGCCATGAAGCCACAGCACAGTTCCTGGGTTTGTGAGCGAGCGTCGGGGGAAAACCCCACATACGTGAGCGAGCGTCGGGGGAAAACCCCACATACGTGAGCGAGCGTCGAGGAAAAACCCGACACACGTGAGCGAGCGTCGAGGAGAGAGCGACAATGATCGACGCGCGGAGGGGGGGGGGGGGGGGGGGGGGGG
>NZ_JBYSXB010000019.1:47733-91268 GCF_058781765.1 Arthrobacter sp. FW306-1B-G06A
CCCCCCCCCCCCCCCCCCCCCCCCTCCGGACAACAGAGGCCGAGCCTTAGATTTCGGCCCCTTCAAGCAGTTCCGTCACGAGGGCCGCGATCGGCGAGCGCTCGGAGCGGGTCAGGGTGATGTGGCCGAAGAGCGGGTGCCCCTTGAGGGTCTCGACGACGGCGGCAACGCCGTCGTGCCGGCCGACTCGGAGGTTGTCCCGCTGGGCGACGTCGTGGGTCAGGACGATCTTGGAGTTCTGGCCGATACGGCTCATGACCGTGAGGAGCACGTTCTTTTCGAGCGACTGTGCCTCGTCCACGATCACGAAGGCGTCATGGAGCGAACGTCCGCGGATGTGGGTCAGCGGCATGACTTCCAGCATGCCCCGGTCCATGACTTCTTCCACGACTTCCTGGCTGACGAGTGCACCGAGAGTGTCGAAGACCGCCTGCGCCCAGGGGTTCATCTTCTCCGCCTCGGAACCGGGAAGGTAGCCAAGTTCCTGTCCACCCACCGCATACAGGGGGCGGAAGACGATCACTTTGCGGTGCTCCCGGCGCTCCAGGACGGCCTCGAGTCCGGCGCACAGGGCCAGGGCCGACTTTCCCGTACCCGCGCGGCCTCCGATCGAGACGATTCCGACGCTGGGATCCATGAGCAGATCGATCGCAAGCCGTTGCTCCGCCGAGCGGCCGTGCAGTCCGAAGACATCGCGGTCCCCCTTGACCAGCCGCACTTGCTTGTCCGCGCCCACGCGTCCCAAGGCGGAGCCCCGGTTGGAAAGCAGCACCAGTCCCGTGTTGACGGGCAGCTCCGCCGCCGCCGGGATGAACACCGGTTCATGCCCGTACAGGGTGGTGATTTCGTCCTCGCTGGCTTCGATCTCGGCCATGCCGGTCCAGCCGGAGTCCTTGACGAGCTCATTGCGGTATTCGTCCGCGAACAGCCCCATCGCGGAGGCTTTGACGCGCATCGGAAGGTCCTTGGAGACGACCGTGACGTTGCGGCCTTCGTTGGCGAGGTTCTTGGCGACTGCCAGGATGCGGCTGTCGTTGTCCGGGCCACGGAATCCTGCCGGAAGCACTTCGGTGGACACATGGTTCATCTCAACGCGCAGCGTGCCGCCGTCGGTTCCGATCGGGATGGCTTGATTCAATCCGCCATGCTCGATGCGCAGGTCATCCAGGAGCCTGAGGGCCTTGCGGGCGAAGTAGCCCAACTCGGGATCGTGGCGTTTGCCCTCCAATTCGGTGATGACCACGATCGGGACAATGACTTCGTGCTCCGCGAAGCGCAACAGGGCGTGCGGATCGGAAAGCAAGACGGAAGTGTCAATCACATAGCTCCGGCCAGTCGGGGTCCCGGACTGTGCAGTCCGCCCGCTGTTGGCCCGCTTGGTGCGAGAGGTAGCTGAACTTTCCCCGTCTGAAACGACTACGGGCAGTTGCTCAGAAATAGCCACATCGACTCCAGCCCCGGGCGAACCCGGCTTATTCGTGAGGCGGCTCGGCCGGAAGGCCGGGCGCGGCCCCCCACGTAACTGGTGCGATGATTCGCTCCATCTACTGGCCTCCCCGATCAGCAGGCGGTTTGCCTACTGATGGGATTAACGTATTCCCGTGCGATTACATTTCCGGTTAGCCCAAACGGCGATTCGTGTAGACAACATGTGAACTTCCCGTGAACGGGAGCGCACCGGAAGTCACCGAGTCAGGAACCGAAGCGGCGTTGGCGGCCGGCGTAGTCCCGCAGGGCCCGCAGGAAATCAACCTTGCGGAACGCGGGCCAGAGTGCCTCGCAAAAGTAGAACTCGCTGTAGGCGCTTTGCCACATGAGGAAACCTGACAAACGCTGTTCACCTGACGTGCGGATCACCAGATCCGGGTCCGGCTGGCCTCGCGTGTAAAGGAAACGCGAGATGTCGTCCACTGAGAGCTCATCGGCCAGCTCGGTGATGTCGCGGCCGTGCGCGACGGCGTCGTGCAGCAGTTCCCGCACGGCGTCAACGATCTCGCGCCGTCCGCCGTACCCGACGGCCACGTTCACATGGAGCCGCTCGCGGATCGGCGTGCGGGCCGTGAGCTTGTTGAGCCTCTCGGCGAGGTAGTCCGGAAGGAGCTCCGGCGCGCCCATGGCGTGGACCGAGATATCGGCGTCGTCATCCAAGCGGTCGAGCGTGTTGGCGATGATTCCCATCAGCAGTTCGAGCTCTTCGCCGGAACGGTTCATGTTGTCCGTCGAGAGCATGTAGAGAGTGACGACTTTGACACCGAGTTCCTGGCACCAGCCGAGGAATTCGTGGATCTTGTCCGCGCCTGCCTGATGGCCTTCGCTGGTCGGAGCGTTGAACTGCCGCGCCCAGCGGCGGTTGCCATCCACCATGACGCCGATGTGCCGGGGAATCTTCTCCCGCTCGAGCGAACGGAGCAGTTTGCGCTCGTAGAAGCCGTAGAGGAAGCCGGGCCACTCCATCCGGACACTCACCTGACTTCCTATGAACAGCACGTTAAAAGCGAAACAAACGACGACGGCGGCCAGCCCGCTTGGCAGCCGGCCCCCAGCCAAACAACTATCGACACCTCCGGACCGCTGCCGTAGGCGCACCACCAAGGCTACCTTCCCAAGGCGGGCAGCCGGCACACCTGAACAGCGGAAAACGATCGCAAAGGGCGCTACTCGGCAGTAACTTATCCAGGCGCGGGTTACGCTTTAACGATGTCGGAGCTGCTCACAACCAAGCCAAGGTGGCGCGGCTGGATCCATGCTGTGGCCACGCCTTTCGCCGTCGCGGCAGGGATCGTCCTGGTGACATTGGCGCCAACGACGGATCGCAAAATCGCCTCCGCCATCTACGCCTTGACGGGTGTGCTGCTCTTCGGCGTGTCCGCGGTCTACCACCGCGGCAATTGGGAGCCGAAGACCAGGATGGTCCTCAAGCGCCTGGACCACACCAACATCATGCTGGTGATCGCGGGCAGCTACACACCCCTCGCGTGGTCGCTGCTGGAGCGTCCCAAGGCCGTCCTCCTGCTGTGGGTGATCTGGTCCGGAGCGCTGCTGGGAGTGCTTTTCCGGGTTCTCTGGACCGGCGCTCCACGCTGGCTCTACGTGCCCATCTACGTCGCGCTGGGCTGCGGGGCATTGTTCTACCTGCCGGAGTTCTTCACGGCGAACGTTCCAGCGGCGATCCTGATCTGCGTGGGCGGGGTCCTCTACATCGCGGGCGCGGTTTTCTACGGAATCAAGAGGCCCAACTTCAGTCCGTTGAACTTCGGCTTCCACGAGCTCTTCCACGCCCTCACCGTGCTGGCGTTCGCCGCGCACTTCGCCGCGATCATGATTGCCGTGGTGAGTTAATTGGCGATCCTGGGCTAGCCGGCGGCTTCCGCCATCGCGTCGAGGCGCTGCGCGAGTTCCTCGACCGATCCAAGCGGCAGGTCACACACCATCCCCCGGCATAGGTACACCAGCGGTGAGCCGTCCGCGGCAGCTGTACGGGCCTCGAGCAGCGGCACCTCAGGTTCCGCTGCCCGGGCCCCGGGCAGGGCGCCGTCGTCGGGCGCTTGTTGGCCGGCCACACGGAGCTGGACCGCAACCACCATCCCCGGGCTCGGCGAGGCCAACAGCGCGCGGTGGAGTTCCCGTTGTTTGGCGCCTGGTGGGCCGGATACTGCGGCCTCTACGGGACCAACCGCGGCTGCCTGGGCAGTCGCAAGCAGCCATCCCGCTACCCGTGGAGCCCGCCCGGCTATGGGCGGCAGGAGCGAGAGGATGTTGCTCGCCATGGCCCTGTGCTCGTGCGAACCGGAGTAGGCCGCGTAGCTCAGCAACACTCCGGCAAACGCAGCTGCCCCGCTGGGCGCCGCGTTGTCGAAGGGGTCCAGGCCCGCGTGCTGGCCCTGCGCGTTGAATACCTGGGCCGACTCCCCTACGGAGTCCGACAACCTGCCGTCCACCACGAATCGCGCGCAGGCTCCGCTGATCAGCTCCTCCGCGAACCGGTACCAGCGCTGCTGGCCAGTCACCGCGTAGAGGGCCAGGAAGCCTTCGGCGCAAAATGCGTAGTCTTCCAACAAGCCGCTGATGCCGCGCGCAACGCCGTCGTGCGAGACCCTCATCAGCACCCTCGCCCCGGGCTTTGAGGTGCCGGCGGCCGGACGCCAATGCACGCGCACCAGGTACTCGGCCACGCTTTCCGCGGCGGTCACCAGTTCAGGCCTGTCCAGGACAGCGCCGGCTTCGGCAAGCGCCGCGATGGCCAGGCCGTTCCAGCCCGCCACGACCTTGTCGTCCCGGGCCGGTTGGGGCCGCGCCGAGCGCGCGGCGCGCAAGGCGGGCCTGACTCGGTTCCACAACCGCGATTCCGCACCGGAGAGCTGGTGCCCGGGATGGAGCGGAGACCCGAGTTCCGAGACCGTCCCGGACGGCCCCACGTTCATGAGCCGGGCCACTGCGGCGCCGTCCCCGGGGCCAAGCACGGCTTCGAGGCTCGCAGGAGTCCACAGGTAGGACGCCCCTTCGTGATGCACTCCGTCCACCACGGTATCGGCGTCGAGCGAGGAAGCGAGTCCGTCCGGCGCCGCGGGATCACCCACGCCGAGCGAGCCGAGCATCCAGTCCGCCACCCGCGACGCCACACTTGCGGCCTCGCCGGCCGGCAAGACCCAGTCGCCCCGAAGCCGGACCCAGTGGACGTAGGCACGGAGGAGCTGGGCATTGTCGTAGAGCATCTTCTCGAAATGCGGCACGGCCCAATCCGCGGTCACGGAATACCGGGCGAAGCCGCCGTCGAGCTGGTCGCACAGTGCGGAACGGGCCATGGCGGCGAGCGTGCGGCCCGCCATGTCGCGGGCGGCGTCCGAGGTATCCGACGGTACGGCAGCGTGCCGGATCAGGAACTCAAGAACGGCCGACGGCGGGAACTTGGGAGCGCCGCCGAAGCCACCGCCGTCGGGGTCCTCCGAACGGGCGAGAAGACGCACGGCTTCCGATAACAGGCTTCTGTCCAGGCTTTCGGACGGCCTGTCGAGGAACACGGCTGAGGCGAGCTGGGCATCGGCCATGCCGACGGCGAGCCCTCGCGCGTTTTGCTCGACGGCGTCGCGGCGTTCCAGCCACGCCTCATGGACCGCTTCAAGCACCTGGCGGAAGGACGGTCTTCCGGGTTGTGGCTTCGGCGGGAAATAGGTGCCCGCATGGAAGGCCAAGCCGTCAGGCGTCAGGAACACGGACATCGGCCAGCCGCCCTCGCCGCTGATGGCCTGCGTGGCTGCCATGTAGATCGAGTCCACGTCGGGGCGTTCTTCGCGGTCCACCTTGATGGCCACGAAGTGGGCGTTCAGATACTCGGCGGTGTCCTGGTCTTCGAATGACTCGTGGGCCATGACGTGGCACCAGTGGCACGCGGCATAGCCGATGGAGAGAAAGACGGGAACATCGCGGGCCGCCGCGAATGCAAAGGCCTCGTCGCCGAACGGCCGCCAGTACACCGGATTGTCCGCATGCTGGCGGAGATAGGCGGACGGTTCCGAGCCGAGGGCGTTGGACGCCCCCGGCCATTCCCGGGTGATGCCCGGGTCAGCGGGCTCCGGAGCCGGCATCGCCGTCGGAGTCTTCTGCGCGCGGCTTGGCCGCAACAGCGCCGCCGGTCTCAGCGGTGCCGGTCTCAGCAGTGCCGGTCCCAGCGCCGGTCTCAGCAGTGCCGGTCCCAGTGCCGGTCACGGCGCCGCCAGTCCCGGAACCGTCCGCCTCAGCCGCGTCGGGACCCCCGACCAGGGCTTCTTCAACCTGGGCGCGGTAGCGGACCCGCCGGATCCGGCGGACCATGTCGACGATCAGGAAGGTCGTGAGCACCACGATGAAGGCAGTCAGGACGAATCCCCAGGTTCCCGGGGTCACCTGGTCTTCCGACAAGCCGGGGCGCAGCGACGGGGTCGGGGTAGGCGACGGGGTCGTGGCCAGGGCGATGAGAAAATGGTGCACGGTTCAAACCTTCTATGGGAGTTTCCAGCCGGGTGGCGACTTCTACGCTTGATAGAAATCGCCGGCGATCCTATCTTAGCCCTGCGAACAGGTCCTTTTCCGGCAGTTCGGCCGGGATCACGGAGTGGACCAGCGTGTAGTCCTCCCACGGCCAGGCCCTGCGCTGCATCTCCGGGGATACCGCGAAGAAGAAGCCGAGGGGGTCAATCTGCGTCCGATGCGCCCTGAGTGCGTCGTCACGGGCCTCAAAGTAGTCACCGCAATCCACTTGCGTGGTGGTCTGGTGCATAGGCCTCGGCGGAGTATGTCCTTCCGCGTCGGCTTCAAGCCAGGAGGCCAGGCGTTCGGCGTACGGCGATTGCAGGCCCGCCTCTTCGAGCGCGAAATGCAAGGCCCGGAAGCGGTCGGGGCTGAAGGCGCGGTCGTAGTACAGCTTGCTGGGCGCCCAGCTTTCGCCTGTCCCAGGGTAGCGTTCCGGGTCACCGGCTGCGTGGAAGGCTTCGACGGCAACCTTGTGGGCCATGATGTGGTCAGGATGCGGGTAGCCGCCGTTTTCGTCGTAGCTCACCATGACGTGCGGCTTGAAGTCGCGGACCAAGCGGACGAGCGGTGCCGAGGCCCGCTCAAGGGGCTGAAGCGCAAAGCAGCCGGCGGGCAGGGGTGGCAACGGATCGCCGTCGGGCAGTCCGGAATCCACGAAGCCCAACCAACGCTGCTTGATTCCGAGGACCGCGGCAGCTTGCTTCATTTCCAAACGGCGCGCGCCTGCCATGTCGCGCTTCGGGTGCGGGGCGGACTCCATGGCCGGGTTCTGGATGTCCCCGCGGGAACCGTCGGTGCAGGTAGCCACCATGACCTCCACGCCGGAAGCCGCATACATCGCCATGGTTGCCGCGCCCTTGCTTGACTCGTCGTCCGGGTGTGCGTGGACGGCGAGCAGCCGGAGCTGCGTGTCGGGGCTGGTGGATGTGCTCATCCGGTACGGTTCCTCTTTCCGGGTCATGCTGTTCTGGGTTTGCTGGTGGCTGTACTGATCAGATCTTTCTAACGCGTGCGACTCCGCTGTGGGCGAAGAGGCGCCGGAAGCCCACTAAACTGGGTGGGTGACTTCGGAAGACCCATCGGGCACGGCGCTGCCAGCAACTACCAGCCTAGCCAATCGCTACGGCAGCCAAAAGCGCGCCTTCGGAGGGAAAACCAAACGGAACATCGTCATCGCCGTCCTCCTCGTGGTCATCGGGCTCTTGTTTTGGGTCACTATGTCTTCCTCGCAATCGTCTGTGTCTTTCAAGGACATCGGTTACAGCGCCACTGATGCCACCCAGCTGTCGGTCGATTTCCAGGTCACAAAGAACCCGGATGCCACCGCAAAATGCGCGGTCAAGGCCATGGATTCCAAGTTCGCGGTGGTCGGCTGGAAAGTCGTTGAGATCGGCCCGAATGCCCCGAAGGCAGGGGCCGACGGTGGCCAGACAACCGCCCAAAGGGCCATCCTTCGCACGGAGTCCGAGGCCGTGTCCGCCGTCGTGGACAACTGCTGGATTGTCGACAGCAGCAAATAGCGACGGTGTGACCCGCGACTCAGTGAGCTTGGGTTTGTCCACAGGATTGACTACACTGGATCAATACCTTAACCCCGCTGAGTTGGTTGCTGAGTTCCACGAGTGGCCTGCACCGGCGGGGTCTTTGCTTGTCAGATCCATAAGGAGAAGTCCGTGTCGACCACCAACAGCGCGCCTGCAGCTTGGCTTACCCAGGACGCATTTGACCGCCTGAAGGCAGAGCTGGACCACCTTTCCGGCCCTGGCCGTGCGGAGATCGTACAGAAGATCGAAGCCGCCCGTCAGGAAGGCGACCTCAAGGAAAACGGTGGATACCATGCCGCCAAGGAAGAGCAGGGCAAGATCGAGGCCCGCATCCGCCAGCTGACCGTGCTCCTGCGCGACGCCCAGGTGGGCGAAGCTCCGGCCGATGATGGAATCGTCGAGCCCGGCATGCTCGTCGTCGCACGCATCGCCGGTGACGAAGAGACCTTCCTGCTCGGATCCCGTGAAATCGCCGGCGATTCCGATCTCAACGTCTTCAGCGAGAAGTCCCCGCTCGGCGTGGCGATCATGGGCCACAAGGAAGGCGACAAGATCAGCTACGTCGCCCCCAACGGCAAGGAAATTCCGGTGGAGATTGTTTCCGCCAAGCCGTTCGCCGGCTGATTGTTCCGCGAAACAACGACGCCGGCCCACCCCTTCCCGGGGCGGGCCGGCGTTTTGCTTTGCGTTCCCCCCAACTAGCTCGCAGTTGTTGTCGTTTTGAGGGCTCATAACGACAACAACTGCGAGTCAGTTGGGGTGGGCTACGGCGTCAGTGCACCACGATCGGGTGGAAGCCCTCGGCTCGAAGGGCTGCCAGGACCTGCTCGCTGTGTTCGTGGCCCTTGGTTTCCAGGTTGACGGTGATGGAGACGTCGCCCATGCTGATCGCGCCGCCCACCCGGGTGTGGTCCAGGCCGGTCACGTTGGCATCGTTTTCGGCGATGATGCGGGCAATGGTCGCCAAGGAACCGGGACGGTCATCCAGCATCATGCGCACGGTCATGTAGCGTCCCGCAGCCGAGAGGCCGCGCTGGATCACCTTGAGCATCAGCATGGGGTCGATGTTGCCGCCGGACAGGATGACGGCGGTGGTCCCCGGGTTCTCGATCTTGCCGTCCATGAGGGCTGCGACGCCGACAGCACCGGCCGGCTCGACCACCATCTTGGCGCGCTCGAGCAGGAAGATGAGGGCCCGGGCCAAAGAGTCTTCGCTCACCGTCACGACGTCGTCCACGAGTTCGCGGATGATGCTGAACGGCAGCTGGCCGGGGCGTCCGACGGCGATGCCGTCCGCCATGGTGGAAACCTTCTTGAGCGGCACCAAGGCGTCAGCGGCGAGCGACGGCGGGTAGGCGGCCGCGTTCTCGGCCTGCACGCCGATGATCCGGATCTCGCGTCCCAGCTCCCTGGCCCTCGCTTTGATCGCGACGGCGACTCCGGCCAGCAGGCCACCGCCACCGACGCCCATCAGGACCGTGTCGACGTTAGGGACCTGATCCAGGATTTCGAGCCCGACCGTGCCCTGGCCCGCCACGACGTCGACGTTGTCGAAGGGGTGGACGAAGACCGCGCCAGTTTCGTTCGCGTAGCGCTGCGCCTCGGCCAGGGCCTCATCCACGTTGTGTCCGTGCAGGACGACTTCGGCTCCGTGGCTGCGGGTTGCGGCAAGCTTCGGAAGCGCCACACCGAGCGGCATGTAGATGCGTGCCTTGATTCCGAGGCTTTTCGCCGCCACCGCAACGCCTTGCGCGTGGTTGCCTGCCGAAGCCGCCACCACGCCGCGCTTCTTTTCCTCGGGAGACAGGCGTGCCATCCGCACGTAGGCACCGCGGACCTTGAAGGAACCTGCCCGCTGGAGGTTCTCGCATTTGAAGAAGACCTCTCCGCCTACCATCGCTCCCAGCGCCCGCGAGGACTCGATGGGGGTCTTGGTAATAATGCCCTCGAGCAGCTCCTGCGCCTTAAGGACATCGTCCAGGGTGACGGGCAGGGTATCGAGGGTATTCACGGGTTAATCTCCTTTGTTGGTGTGCTGTGCGGCATCCTTGGCGAATGTCCGTTCCGCA
This sequence comes from Arthrobacter sp. FW306-1B-G06A, assembly GCF_058781765.1. NCBI lineage: Bacteria > Bacillati > Actinomycetota > Actinomycetes > Micrococcales > Micrococcaceae > Arthrobacter > Arthrobacter sp. FW306-1B-G06A. The sequence continues at coordinate 57,353 of NZ_JBYSXB010000019.1, forward strand.
GCCGCGTGCTGACCTGCGGCGCCTTCGCCGCTGTTGGACCGTGCGCCCGCGTTGGCGCCGGGACCGTGGATTTCCTTGATGGTGGGTTCCTCATCGGAGTCCGGTGGTGCAATCCCTGCGCCGGCGTACGCCGTCATCAGTCCTTCATCATGTTCCCACGTCCGCGCTGCAATATAGCGAACCGCCGTATTTGCTACGGCGAGGAGCGGGACTGCAAAGAGCGCTCCCGGGATTCCGGCCAGATAGGAACCGGCGGCGACCGACAAGATGACGGCGACCGGGTGAAGCGATACGGCCTTGCCCATGATGAGCGGCTGGAGGATATGGCTTTCAAGCTGCTGCACGAACAGGACGATGGCCAACATGACGAGCGCGTTGACGGGACCATTCGCCACCAAGGCCAGGAGCACCGCGATGGCTCCCGTCACGAGGGCACCGACCACCGGGATGAACGAGCCGATGAACACCAAGACACCGAGGGGCAGGGCGAGGGGAACCTGGATAATCGCTGCGCCGACGCCGATCCCCACCGCGTCCACGAACGCAACGAACATTTGGATGCGCACGTAGCTGACCATGGACGACCAACCGCGCCGGCCCGCGCCATAGGCCGCTGCGCGTGCGGTCCGGGGCAGGAGCCCGACGATGAACCGCCAGATCCTGGACCCCTCGAGGAGGAAAAAGATCAGGATGAAGAGGGCCAGGACCATGCCCGCGGCAAAATGCCCGGCGGTACTACCGAAGGACAGGGCACCGCTGAGGATGCTGCTGCTGTTGTTCTGCAGGGCCGAGGTGGCGCTCTGGATGTAGGTGTCGATCTGGTCCGCGGTCAGGTGCAGCGGGCCGTCAGCGAGCCAGGCCTGGACTTGCTGGATGCCCGTGAGCGCTTCCTGCCACAGCTCGCCGAATCCCACAGCGAGTTGCCGTCCCACCAACGCCAGGGCTCCCGCGATGACCACGAGGAACCCCACCACTGTGATGGCAACGGCCGCTCCTTGGGGCATCTTGAGCTTCCTGAGCCACCCCGTGACCGGGTAGAGCAAGCCTGCCAGGAGGGAGGCGACCATGAGCGGGATGATCAGGAAGCTGACCTTCCCCAACAGCCAAATAAGGGCTCCAACGACCACCAATATGAGGCCCACCCGCCATGCCCACGCGGCAGCAATCCGGACTCCGTACGGGATGTCCTGCGCAATGTGATGCTCCGACACCTGCCTGGGCGCGGCCGAAACGGGCTCACTCGATGGCGTGGCGTCCTGTGCTGGCGTCATTCACCCATAATTCCGCAGGGAGCTCCCGATAGGAAACCCATCTACAGCGCGCCCACGATTCCCCACCTCATAGTGAAGGTCTCCCCCGGTTCGAGCCACCGGAGGCCAGCGCCCGAGTTGAACGCGTTCGCCGGACCGGTCATGGGCTCAATCGCCACCGCTTTCGAGCGGCCCGGAAAAGTATCCGTGACGAAGATGTGGACGTAGGCGCAGTTTTCGTCCTGCTCCAAGGAGACGCTTCGGCCATCCGGCGCCGACAGCGTTTGGCGGGCGATGCCGCCGTCGAACCCCAAATCCGTGAACGCCACGTCGACATCCAGGCCACCCACACTCCGGCCGGCGCCAAAATCAAAATCACCGTCGACAGGCACCGAACTACGCGGGATCAGCCGCTCGTCGGCCACGAGTCGCGTACCGGCGTGGACAGTCAGGACCATCTCTTCCGGCGGAACGTCCCCTACACGCAAATACGGGTGCGCCCCGAGGACGAAGGGCGCGGGGGCCGCCGAATCATTGATGAAACTCTGGGAGACCCGAAGCGCCAGCCCGGCGTCGATCTCGTAGTGGACCTGATGCCGGGCCAGGAAGGGGTAGCCGTGCTGCGGGAAGATCACGGCTTCGAGGGTCACGGAGAATTCGTCTTCCGCCACGAGGGCGTAGGACGAGTTGCGCAGGAGCCCGTGGCTGGCGTTGTTGCGCGACACCTCCGTGATGTCCAGTTGCTGCTTTTTGCCGTCGAGGTACCAGATCCCGTCCTCGATCCGGTTGGCCCACGGGGCGAGGGTAATTCCGGTGGCACCGGGCGGAAGTTGCGCGTCGCCGTAGCTCTCGGTGAGCTGGACGCCGTCGCGGCTGAACAACCGCAAGCCCGCGGCGAGCTCGGTGACGACGGCGAGTGCGTCACCGCGGCGGATCTCGAATTGGCGTCCGCTGGCAAAGCGTCGGGATACGGTCTCTTCGCCCGGTGTCGAAGACGGCGTTGTGGGAGGCATGGCACCACCGTACTGCATCCCATGTGTTGCTTGGCTTCACCCTCAATGTTCTTTTTTGTTAGATATTTTGCCTTTTTGAGCACTCTGTGGCACCATAAATCCATGACTCGCCTTACCAGCACACGCCTCGCCGATGGCCGGGAGCTGATCTATTTCGACGACGCCGGCTCGCCGGAGCGCGATCCCGGCTCGCTGACGGATCACCGTGAGCTGCCGCAGCGCGCCGATCCGGGCGAGTTGCGCTACGACGCGCTGAGCGGCGAATGGGTCGCCGTGGCGGCACACCGCCAAAGCCGCACCCACCTGCCACCGGCAGACCAATGTCCCATCTGCCCCACCACCCCCGCGAACCCTTCCGAAATCCCGGCGCCGGACTACGACGTCGTGGTGTTCGAGAACCGCTTCCCCTCACTGGGGCCGGCGGTCGGCATGATCCCGGGCATGCCCGCTTGGGGAACCTCCGGCCCTGCATACGGCCGCTGCGAAGTTGTCTCATTCACGCCCAGCCACACCGGATCCTTTGCCGAGCTTGGCGAAACCAGGGCACGCACGGTCGTCGAAGCCTGGGCGCACAGGACTGAGGCGCTCAGCGCCCTTCCCGGAATCCAGCAGGTGTTCCCGTTCGAAAACCGGGGCGCTGACATCGGGGTAACCCTTCACCACCCGCACGGACAGATCTACGCCTACCCCTACGTCACGCCGCGGGCGGCCAGCCTTGGCGCCGCCGCCGGCCGGTACTTCGACGACTCCAAGGGCCGGGAATCGCTCACGTCCTCGATCCTCAAGGCCGAACGCCAGGACGGGAGCCGCATGGTGCTCGAAGCCGAGCACTTCAGCGCCTACGTGCCGTTCGCCGCCCGCTGGCCGCTGGAGGTGCATCTCGTCCCGCATCGGCAAGTTCCCGACCTCGCCGCTTTGAGCGGCGAAGAACGCGACGAACTAGCCCACGTCTACCTTGAATTGCTCAAGCGCATGGACGCCCTGTATCCGACTCCCACACCGTACATTTCCGCTTGGCACCAGGCACCCCTGGATCCCGCCTTGAGACCGTCCGGCCACCTGCACCTGCAACTCACCTCCCCACGCCGTGCCGCCGACAAGCTCAAGTACCTTGCCGGTTCCGAGGCCGCCATGGGAGCCTTCATCAACGACACCACGCCCGAATCGGTGGCCGAACGGCTGCGCGCCGTCGCCAGCGATTCCCAGCGCGCTATTCCGGAAGGGGCCCCAGCATGACCTCCACTCCCGACGCCCCCGCCGTGGGCGCCCTCTCCGGGCTTTTCGAGTCGACTTTCGGTTCAGCCCCCGACGGCGTGTGGCAGGCACCGGGACGCGTGAACCTGATCGGCGAGCACACCGATTACAACGAAGGTTTCGTGTTGCCTTTCGCCATCGACAAGACCGCGAAGGTTGCAGTCCGGATCCGCCATGACTCACGCGTCCGGCTGTTGTCGACCTTCGGCGGGCAAGGCCTCGTCGAAGCCGACGTCGACGCGTTGGTTCCCGAAGCGGCCAAAGGCTGGACGAAGTATCCGCTCGGCGTCGCCTGGGCCTTGCAACAGCGCGGCGTCCTTGTCCCGGGCTTCGACCTCCTCATGGATTCGGATGTCCCGCTGGGCGCGGGGCTGTCCTCCTCGCACGCCATCGAATGCGCCGTCATCTCCGCCCTCAACGAGCTAACGGGCGCGGGACTGGGCGCCGAAGACATGGTCCTCGCAACGCAGAGGGCCGAGAACGACTTCGTGGGCGCCCCTACCGGAATCATGGACCAGTCGGCGTCGCTTCGCGGGTCAAAGGGCCATGCGGTCTTCCTGGACTGCCGCGACCAGAGCGTGCAACTAGTCCCCTTCGACGCCCAGGAGGCCGGACTCGTTCTGCTGGTCATCGACACCAAGGTCTCCCATTCACATGCCGACGGCGGTTATGCCTCGCGTCGTGCTTCCTGCGAACTCGGGGCCCAGGTACTGGGGGTCCCGGCCCTGCGCGACGTAGGCATCGGCGACCTGGAGGAAGCCAGCGGCCTCCTGGACAGCACCACGTTCCGGCGGGTGCGGCACATCGTCACGGAGAACGACCGCGTGCTGCAGACCGTGGAGCGCCTCACCACGGAGGGCCCCGCCCACATCGGCAGGCTCCTCGATGCGAGCCATGCGTCCATGCGCGATGACTTCGAGATCTCCTGTCCGGAACTGGATCTCGCGGTGGAAACCTCCCGAGCCCACGGTGCCATCGGCGCCCGGATGACGGGCGGCGGCTTCGGCGGCTCGGCCATCGCCCTCACCCCGGTGGGCCACGAGCAGGAGGTGCGCGACGCCGTCGTACGCGCCTTCGCGGCGGCCGGTTTCACGACGCCGGACATCTTCACCGTGACCCCGGCCGCCGGGGCCACACGACTCGCCTGAGGTCCGTGCATCCGCCGCCTTTCGGCGGGCCGGCCCCGGCGTAAGCTGGGGGCATGACTGAGGCCGTCATCGTTTCCACCGCCAGAAGTCCTATTGGACGGGCCTTCAAAGGGTCACTCAAGGACGAACGTCCCGACGACCTCGCGGCGGCCATGGTGACTGCCGCGCTGGCGAAGATTCCGGCTTTCGATCCAGGGGCACTAGACGGCCGCGGGCTCGATGACCTCTACCTTGGCTGCGCCGAGCCCAGCGGCGAGGCCGGCTCGAACATGGCCAGGGTGGTGACCGTCCTGGCCGGCCTGGACACCGTCCCCGCGGCCACGATCAACCGCTTCTGCGCCTCGAGCCTGCAAACTCTGCGGATGGCCTTCCACGCCATCAGCTCCGGAGAAGGCCACGCCTTCGTCTCGGCGGGGGTCGAATCGGTGTCCCGCTACCAGAACTGGGTCGGGGCAGGGGAAACCGACACCAGCGTGCACAACCCCCTGTTTGAAGCCGCGCGCGCCCGTACGGCCGCCCGGGCCGCGTCCAACACCCCGTGGACGGATCCCCGCATGGGAGGACGGATGCCGGACGTCTACATCGCGATGGGACAGACCGCGGAAAACGTCGCCACGAGCCACGGAATCAGCCGGGCCGAGCAGGATCTGTGGGCGGTCCAGAGCCAGAACCGTGCCGAGGCGGCCATCTCCTCCGGTTTCTACGCCCGCGAGATCACGCCGTACACCCGCAAAGACGGGACCGTCGTCGAGCGCGACGATTCACCTCGCGCCGGCGTCACCCTTGAAGCGGTCAGCGCCTTGGAGCCGGTCTTCCGCAAGGAAGGGACCGTGACCGCCGGGAATGCCTGCCCGCTCAACGATGGCGCCGCCGCCGTGGTGGTCATGAGCGATTTCCGGGCCCGGGAGCTTGGCCTCGAGCCGCTGGCACGCATCGTCTCGACGGGAGTCAGCGCCCTTTCCCCGGAACTCATGGGCATGGGTCCCGTGGAGTCGTCGCGCCGGGCCTTGGCACTGGCGGGGCTGAGCATGGCGGACATTGACCTCGTGGAACTCAACGAAGCCTTCGCCGTCCAGGTGGTAGCGAGCGCCCGCGAACTCGGCATCGATCCGGAGAAACTTAACGTCCACGGCGGAGCCATCGCCCTTGGCCATCCCTTTGGCATGACAGGCGCCCGGATGACCACCACTTTGCTCAATGGCCTCCGGGAACGGGACTGCACCTTGGGACTGGCGACCCTGTGTGTCGGTGGCGGGCAGGGCATGGCGGTGGTCTTCGAGCGTCTGTCTTAACCGCACCGGAAAGACACGTAGTGCCCCTGAAGACGGATCTTCAGGGGCACTACGCTCAACAAATCCTGGGAGCTTAGTCGTCGCCGCGCAGGATCGCCAGCAGGCGGATGATCTCCACGTACAGCCACACGAGCGTCACGGTCAGGCCGAAAGCGGCCGTCCAGGAGTATTTCTCCGGAGCGCCCTGCCGGACACCCTGTTCGATGCTCGTGAAGTCCATGACCAGTGAGAACGCGGCCAGGCCGATAGCCAGGATGCCGATGAAAACGCCCAACGGGATGCCGAAGATGTGCACGCTGCTGCTCAGGCCGAACGGCGACTGGACTGCGCCCGTCCACACCAGGACCATATTGATCACTGCGAAGACGAGGTAGCCGAGCATGGCGATCATGAAGAAGCGAACAGCCTTGGGGGTGGCACGCACCTTGCCGCTCTTGAAGAGAGCCAAGGTCACGCCGAACACCGCAAGGGTGCCAATGACAGCTTGCAGGCCGACGCCCGGGAACATTCCGTCCAGGAGGCGGGTCAGGCCTCCGAGGAACAGACCCTCAAGTCCGGCATACGTCAGGATCAGTGCCGGGGACGGCTGCTTCTTGAAGGAGTTGACCATGCCCAACGCGAAGCCGCCCAACGCGCCGACAATCATCAGGAGATTTGCAGTTCCGGGAGCAACGAACAACGTGACCGCCGCGCCAAGCAGCAGCACCGCAAGGCACGCTGCAGTCTTGACGATGACGTCGTCGAAAGTCATACGGCCGGTCTCGGCCGGACTGGCTGCGGGCTGGTTGTACATCTCCTGCAGCTGATCGCTCGTCATGGGCGGCTGTGCCGCCCAGGCAGGCTGGCCGTACTGGGGCTGGCCGTATTGGGGCTGGCCGTATTGCGGCTGGCCGTGGGTGTAGCTGGGAACGGGCGGAGCCTGTGTGGCTCCACGGAAATTCTTTCCGTTGAAGATCGGGTTGCCGCCGAGTGCCATGGTGGATGTCCTTCTTGCTGTGGGTGCGAAGTGATAGTTCACGCTACCAATTCCCACGCTTGGTCCGCACCGAAAGTTCCACCGCCGCCGATGCCGGCACCCTCCGCGTTGCGAGGGTGCCGGCACACGGGGCTATCCGACGCCGAGGTACGCTTCCTTGACCGCCGGGTTGGCGAGCAGTTCCTTGCCGGTGCCCCTGTGCGTAATTGACCCGGTTTCCAGGACAAAAGCACGGTGTGCACGGGCCAGGGCCTGGTTGGCGTTTTGCTCCACCAGAAGCACCGTGGTGCCCTGGTTGTTGATCTCGGTGACAATCTTGAAGATCTGGCGGATGAACTGCGGAGCCAGCCCCATGGAAGGTTCATCCAGGAGCAACAGCTTGGGGTTGGACATCAGGGCCCGGCCAATCGCGAGCATCTGTTGTTCGCCACCGCTCATGGTGCCGCCAAACTGCTTGATACGTTCCTTCAACCGCGGAAACAGGTCGAAGACTCGCTCCAAATCGTCTGCAACCTTGGTCCGGTCCTTGCGGCCGTAGGAACCCATGTCAAGGTTCTCCTCCACCGTCATGCCGGGGAAAATTCCCCGGCCCTCAGGCGCCTGCGAAATGCCCTGGACGACGCGGATGTGCGCTTTCATCCTGGTGATGTCCTTGCCGGCGAACGTGATGGAGCCGGCCGACGGAGCCAGCAATCCGGAGATGGTCCTCATGGTGGTGGTCTTGCCGGCACCATTTGCCCCGATGAGCGAGACGATTTCGCCTTCCTCCACGCTGAATGACATGTCGGAAATGGCTTGGATCCGGCCATAGTGGACGGATATGTTCTTCAGCTCAAGCAAGGTCATCTTCAGGCTCCCCGAGATAGGCGGAAATAACTTTCGGGTCATCGCGGATAATCTTCGGCACCGCATCCGCGATCTTTTTCCCGAACTCCAGGACCACGATCCGGTCGGTCACCCCCATGACCAACTTCATGTCGTGCTCAATGAGCAGGACCGTGTAGCCGTCGTCACGAATGGTCCGGATCAGGGCCATGAGCTCTTCTTTTTCCGCCGGATTGAACCCTGCTGCGGGCTCGTCCAAGCACAGGACTTTGGGATCAGTCGCAAGTGCGCGCGCGATTTCCAGGCGGCGCTGGTAACCGTAAGGCAAGTGCCGTGACAAGAAGTGGGCATGATCGGCGATGCCCACGAACTCAAGCAATGCCATGCCGCGTTCAATGGCGGTTTTCTCTTCCCGGACATGGGTGGGCAGACGGAAGAGCGCTCCGCCGACACTCGTGCGGTGGCGTGCATCGAGGCCGACAACCACGTTTTCCAAAGCGGTCATCTCACCAAAAAGGCGGATGTTCTGGAAGGTCCTCGCCAGGCCACGCCTGGTGATCCGGTGCTGCGGCAGTCCGTTGAGCAATTGTCCTTCGAGCAGGACCTTTCCGGACGTCGGCTTATAGACACCCGTCATGGCATTGAAACAAGTGGTCTTACCGGCACCGTTGGGGCCGATGAGACCGAGGATTTCGCCTCTGTTGATATCAAACGTGACATTGTCCAGAGCCGTCAGGCCGCCGAATTTGATGGTGAGGTCTTGGACCTGCACCAAGGCTTCGCCCACTTTGGTGACGATGTCCCTCTCAGGGGCCACCTTCTCGGCGACTTCGAGGTCCACACCCTGTTCCTTGAGTGCCTCTACATCAATATCCGGTTCGATCGCTTCACTCATTTGTCAGCCCCCTTTCCCGGTTCCAGAACGACTTTGCCCGAAGCAGGAATGTCGCCCATGGCACCCTTGAGTTTGTTGTACGCCAGGCGGCCGTAGGCGAGGAGGCTTTGGCGTGCGGGCAGAAGGCCACCGGGGCGGAAGATCATGATGACCACCAGCGCCGCGCCAAAGATCAGATACTTGAACTCGGCAATCGCGGTGAAACGGAGTGGAATATATGCCACCAACGCACCGCCGAGAATCGCACCGACCTTGTTTCCCGTGCCGCCCATGACAACGGCAGCGACGAACAGGATGGACGTGGCGATATCGAACTTCTGGTTGTTCACAAAGCCCACTTGCCCGGCAAACAAGGCACCCGAGAGCCCGCCAACGGAAGCGCCGATGGCAAAAGCCCACACCTTGTACTTGAAGGTCGGGACGCCCATGATTTCCGCGGCATCTTCATCCTCGCGGATGGCAATCCAGGCGCGTCCCACGCGGCTGCGCTCCAGGTTTCCCGCGGCCAAAAGCACCACGATGATGATGGACAGCGTCAGCCAGTACCACGGGGTTCCGTTCGAGTTCTGGAAAATTGTTTGCCCGCTTGAATCCGTTCCCGGAGGGTGGCCAACGTTCTGGAAGCCAACCTGGCCTTTCATCGCCGGAATAATCGTGGCCAAAATGCGCACGATTTCACCGAAGCCGAGCGTGACGATAGCCAGGTAGTCGCCGCGAAGGCGAAGCGTAGGCACACCGAGGACCACTCCGAAGAACATGGCGACTGCCATCGCCAGCGGGAGCGTCCACAAGTAGGGAATGTGCACATACGGCGAATCCGGGCTGGTAAACATTGCCGCCGTGTAGGAACCCAGGGCGAAAAATGCCACATAGCCCAAGTCGAGGAGGCCCGCATAGCCGACCACCACGTTCAAGCCCACAGCCACCAGGGCATAAACAGACATTTGCGCGAGCGCGATTTGCCAATTGTTGCCTGGTTCCGTCGTGATCAACGGCGGGTTGAGGATGGGGAGCAAGTACGCAATGACCACGACGACGATGAGGATCAGCCATTGGGTTTGGCGCGGGAGCGCGTTCCATTTGTCGCTGAGTCCCGGGAACCAGCCTTTGCGGCGCCGCATTTTGGCTTCGCGGTCCGCAATTTCCTGTGCCGAAGCATCATCGGGAATAAGTGTGGGGCCGTCTGTTGTGCTCATGCCTTACTCTTTCCTAGCGAGCTACCCAAGACACCTTCGGGTCGCACAATCAATACCAACACCAGGACCACGAACGCGACCACGTCGGTCCATTGGGAACTGCCCAGGAGCACCTGGCCGTAGTTGCCGATCAAACCGATCAGCAGGCCGCCCAGCAAAGCGCCGCGCACATTGCCGATGCCTCCGAGGACAGCGGCCGCGAAGGCCTTGACGCCGAGGATGAATCCGCCGTTGTATTGCACGCCGGACGGGATTTTCATCACGTAGAACAAGGCGGCTGCGCCGGCCAGGATCCCTCCGATGATGAAGGTGGTCACGATGATCTTTTCCTTGTTGACACCCATCAAAGTTGCGGTATCCGGGTCCTGCGCAACGGCACGGATGCCCCGGCCGGTCCGGGACCGCCTGATGAACTGGTCGGTGGCGATCATGAGGATAATCGCTGCGACCACGATCACCACCTGCTGCGAATCGACGATCGTCCCGAAGACGTCGAAAATCGGGAGCGGCCTGAACATCGTCAGCGCAGCCTCCGGGCTCGGTCCGCGCCACCAGTAGATGGTGTACTGAATGGCGAAGGAAACACCGATGGCGGTAATCAAGAATGCCAGGCGGGGCGCCTTGCGCTGCCGCAAAGGTTTATAGGCCACCCGTTCCACGATCACTGCCATCAAGGCTGAGGCGATGATGGCGACAACGAGGGCGAGGACAAGATTTCCCACGATGGCCCAAAAGGCCAGCCTCGGAGCAGAGGGCCCGAAATTCAGCGCGCTGAGGGTAAAGAACACCCCGTAACAGCCCGTGATGAACACTTCGGAGTGGGCAAAGTTGATGAGGTTGAGAACGCCGTAGACGAGGGTATAGCCGAGGGCTACCAACGCGTAAATTGCCCCGAAGGTCAACCCGTCAAAGGTTGAACTCCAGAAATTTTCGGTAAAGGAGTTTACGTCGAAGGTGATCCACGTATCGTCCATTGGAACCGAGTGGAGCAGGTTGGGAATTACTTCACTGATCATGGCACTTCCTGATGTAATCAAAAGAAATGCTGGGGGTCGGCATGGATGCTAACCCCCAGCATTCATCTGGGCTCGGTGTTATTTTCCGATGACGCCGATGGGAACGATCTTGCCGTTCTCAACTTTGTAGCCGTAAACATCAGGCGTTGCCAGTTCGCCGGTTGAATCCCACTTGTAGTGCTTCGACAGGCCGTCTGCATCGTAGGACTTGACCCAGGAAAGAAGGTCCGCGCGGGACTGCTTGCCCTTGTCGATACCGGAGAGCAGGACCGTGGCTGCGTCGTAACCTTCAATGGAGTAGGTTCCGGGCTCAGCGTTGGCAAGCTTCTTGTACTCGGACTCGAAGCTCGGGATCAGCTCACCGGGGATGCACGGGCAGGTGAAGTACGAGTTCGACGACGCGTCGCCGGCCTGCTTGATGAACTGGTCATCCTTCACGCCATCCGGACCCACGAAGGAGCCGGTGAATCCCTTTCCAACCAGCTGCTGGTCGAAGGGAGCGCCTTCTGCGTAGTAGCCGGCGTAGTAGACGGTGTCTGCCTTGGCGTTCATGATCTTGGAGATCACGGCCGAGAAGTCCTTCTGGCCTGTGACAACCTTGTCGGACCCCACCATCGCGGAGCCCAGGGCCGCGGAGGTTGTGGTTCCCAAACCGATGCCGTAGTCAGAGTCGTCCTGGACGAGGTAGACCTTCTTGGCCTGCAGCTTGTCCGTGAGGAACTTCGCTGCGGCCGGACCCTGGACGGCGTCATTGCCGAGGGCCCGGAAGAAAGTGGTCCAGCCGTTCTTCGTCAGGCTCGGGTTGGTTGCGGAGGGCGTGATGTGCACCAAGCCCTTCTGCTCGAAGATGTTGCCGGTGGCCTTGGATTCTCCCGAGAAGGGCAAGCCCACCACTCCGATGATGTCCGGCTCGGACACGATCTGCGTTACCGGGCCAGTGGCCTTGTTCGGATCGCCTTCAGTATCGAATTTCTTGAACTGGACCTGGCAGCCGGGGTTCGCGGTGTTGTGCTGGTTGATGGCCAGTTGGATGCCGTTGAAGATGTTGATACCCAGCTGGGCGTTGGGTCCTGTCTCGGCACCGGCATAGGCAAGGGTGGTGGTTGACGGGCAATTTGCCTTGCCATCGCCTGCAGGCAAAACAGCTCCGGCAGGAACGTCGACTTTGGAAATCGCAGGGATATTGATCCTGCCGCCGCCACCCGAGGTTTCGGTGCCGCTAGGGGCAGTCTGATTCGCACAGCCCGCCACCAGCATGCCGAGGGTGGCTGCTGCTGCAATCGCCGAAATGACTTTCTTCCTGTACATAAATAGCCTCCGCGGTGCGTCTGATTCGTGGTCATTCGCCCGAAGTCACTTTCACTTCGAACATGTTCCATGAGAGTACTACCAAATATGTGTCCTAGAACACATATACGCAGGTCAGGATCTAATAACGGTGTGTCGCTGTCCAGTCCGGACGGCCCTTCACATGAACGCGGGGTTAAATTCCTGTCACGGCACAGCTTGGCGCAACAAGTGGGGCCGCAGGGTTCGCATTTCGCATGCGTGCCCCAGGTGGGACTCGAACCCACAACACGCGGATTTTAAGTCCGCTGCCTCTGCCAATTGGGCTACTGGGGCGCCCGGATAATGGTAACCCAGTGCACTCCCCTCTTTCGTCTCCTAGAGCCGTTCAAACGGCGCGGCATAACGGAAGGTTCCACTGACGCCGTCGGGCCATGCTTTGAGGGGCAACAGTTGGAAATGGTCTCCCCACCCGGCGTCGGGGGCCACCACGCCCAGCGTGCGCGCGGGCAGAAATCCAAAGCGCGGATAGTACTCGGGGCTGCCCAGCAGGGCGATGCCCGGTTCGCCCGCTTCGTCGGCCCGTCGAGCGGTTTCCCGCAAGAGGGCAGATCCGATGCCGCGCCGCTGCAGGTGCGGTTCGACGCTGATGGGGCCAAGCCCCAAAAGCCGGAGCTCCCCTATCCAGCCGCGGGTACTGATGACGTGGCCCACGATCTCACCGGCAATTTCGGCCACGATGCTGAACTCCGGCAGGTACTCATCGCACTCGAAGAGTTCACGCAGGAGCTTCACTTCGGCCGGGACCCCGTCGACGGGCAGCCCGGTGACCGGGCTGGTGGAAAAGGCGGCAGCCGTGAGCGCCAGCACGGACTCGCGGTCATCCTGCCGCTCCGTTCGCAGCACCACGCCTTGGCCCAGCAGCTTAAGGACTTCCATGGCGCGCCCGCGCTCGGCGGATGGAACCAACAGGTGGTCGTGATGGAACCCTGCCAGGACGTTGCAACTGATACCAGCGGCCGTGAGGGCGGAGCTGACGGCCGCTGTGAGCCCCACGGCGTCCAAGGCAGAGTGGATTTGAAGAGTGATCCACGCCGCCACGAAATCGTAGGACAGTCCCAGGCGTCCGGCTTCTTCACGGCGCAGGACCACCGTGAGGCCTTCCGCTTCGCGGACAGCGGCTTCGATATCGCCCTCAAGCGCTTTGCCGTGCGGCCACAACGCGTACACGTAGTCGCCGTCCCGAAGGACGGGGTGCATGGATCCCAGGAGGGTCGTCAGATCGCTTTCGCCAGCCATGCTGCAAGTCTAGGACCCGCCGTCGCAGGCCATGCCTGCACCGCCGTCGCGGACGGGCCGCGAGTTAAACGACGACGGCGGCCGCTCCCACGTGGGAAACGACCGCCGTCGGCGGGGCTGCTTGGGGTTCGCTACTTGGCGTCAGCCGTGACCGGAGCCTTGGCTTCGGCGGGCTCAGCGGCCGGCGCAGGTGCGGCGGCCGGCTTGGGAGCCGGGGTGGCCGCGGCCACGAAGGCTCCACGCGGGTTGTCGAGGTCCAGCAGCTGGGTGGTGTCGCGGCCCATCGTCATGCCCAGGATCCAGTTGAAGATCACGCGGACCTTGCGCTCACCGGTGGGGATGGCCAGGCCATGGTAGCCGCGGTGGGCCAGCCAGGCGAGTCCACCCTTGAGGCCGATACGGCCCAGGATGTTGATGTTGGCAACGCCCTTCCATTCGCCGAAGCCGGCAACCGCACCGAGGTTCTTGTGCTTGTAGTCGCCCATGGGCTTGTCCCAGCGGGAGGCCCACAGGTTCTTGGCGAGGCGCTTGGCCTGGCGCAGCGCGTGCTGGGCGTTCGGAACGCAGGTGCCGTCCGGCAGGCCGCTGCCCGTGAGGTCCGGGACGGCAGCGATGTCGCCGGCCGCCCAGGCGTTGTCGATGATGCCTTCGTCGCCCGCAATGCGCAGGTCCGGGAGGACACGGACACGTCCGCGCGGCTCGAGCGGGAAGTCGGTGGAACGGATCATCGGGTTGGCCTGCACGCCTGCAGTCCACACGAGGGTGTCGGCTTCGAACTCCTGGGCAGGCGTCTTGTCCGGCAGGTTGATGAGCTTGAGGCTTCCCTCTGCGTTGTCGAGGGAGGTGTTGAGCAGGACCTCGATGCCGCGGCTGCGCAGGTGTTCGACAACCCACTCTGCCTGGGCTGCGGTGACCTCGGGCATGATGCGGCCCATGGCTTCGACGAGAACGAAGCGGACCTCTTCCTGGCGGATGCGCGCGTTGTTCTTGACGGCAGCGCGGGCGAGGTCTTCCATCTCGGTGATGCACTCGATACCTGCGAAACCGCCACCCACGACCACGAAGGTCAGGGCCTTGGCGCGTTCGGCGGCGTCCGTCATGGTGGAGGCAACCTCGATGCGCTCAAGGACCTTGTTGCGCAGGGCGACCGCTTCTTCGATGGTCTTCAGGCCAATGCCTTCGTCAGCGAGGCCCTTGATGGGGAACGTCCGGGTGATGGCGCCGGCGGCAACCACGACGTCGAAGTACGGGATCTCGAAAGGCTCTCCACCGTCGGCCGGAGCAACAACGGCGGTGCGGTTCTTGTGGTCGATGCTGGTGACGCGGCCCTGGATGAGTTCCGTCTGCTTGAGGTGCTGGCGGTGCGAGACGACGGCGTGGCGTGCCTCGATGTTGCCGCCGGCCACTTCGGGGAGGAAGGGCTGGTAGGTCATGTAGGGAAGGGGATCAACGACGGTGACGATGCCGCCGGCGTTCGCGATCTTCTTCTGCAGCTTGAGTGCTACGTACAGGCCGACGTATCCGCCGCCGACAACGAGAACACGGGGACGGTCAATGAGCTCAGGGGTGGTTGCCATAAGAATAGAGTACAGCACCTTGTGAAAATCTTCACTAACTATTTCCCGACGCTACGGATCGGCGCCGGAGGCTATTTCGGGGGGGCTCGGATCCACGACCTCCACCACGCCGGTCGAGGTCTCGTCGGGCAGTTCCGGGGAGGTCCGGTAGGCGCGCCTCAATTGGACGGTGGCGCCCGCGACGATCGCCACGAAAAGCGAACCAAAGCCGATGACCACCGCGGCCGGAACCGCAGTGTCGGACTGCGATGGCGCCTTGGCCGCGGGAACTGTGGGATCCGCCAAGGTGGCCGCGGGAATGCTTGGTTTCGACGTTGACGGAGGCGTCGGGCTGCTGAGGTCGCCACGTCGATGGACCCGGATCCAGTCCGCAATGGATCCCACGGGATTGCTCGCTACCTCGGGTACATCGGCTTTCAGGGCCGCCTCGGCATTGAGGATGCCGTAGCCATAGATGGGGTCCTTGCCGGGCGCGCCTGCATCCTCGGCCGTCGACACAATCCTGTTGATGACCTGCTTGGCGCTCATATCAGGCCACTTCGAGCGGATAAGTGCCGCGACGCCGGAGACAATCGGCGCGGAGCCGGACGTGCCGGCCCAATCTTCATAGCTCCCACCGGGCAGTCCGCCCACCAGCTTCTCCGCGGGCGCCGAGACGCCGATGCTGATTCCCTGCGAAGAAGCGTCGACGCTGGCCGTACGGTTCCGGTCGAGTCCCGCCACGGTCAGTACACCCGGAATCGTGGCCGGCGCGCCCACCTGGACGTTTCCGCCGATCCGGTTGCCCGCCGCGGCCACGATCACCACGTCCTTTTGTTCGGCATAGAGGAACGCCGCATCCCAGCTTTGGGGCCAATCAGGCGAGGTGCTGCCGAGGGAAATGTTGATGACCTTGGCGCCGTTGTCCACCGCCCATCGGACAGCTTCGGGAATCTGTTCCTGGTCCGTCTTGCCCGCCGGATTCGGCGAACCGAGCCAGGCGGAAACGGAGAGGATCTGGGCCTCGGGCGCGACGCCGACGATTCCGTCCGGACCGACGCCGGAACCGGGCGAAGGGGACGGCCCCGGCGACGGAGACGCCGATGGGCTGGCCGGAGCGTGTCCACGCCCTGCCAGCAGCGTGGCGACGAGGGTCCCGTGCTCAGGTTTGGCCCCGATGCTTTTCTGTCCGTTGGGGTCGCCCGCACCGGAAGCGTCGGTTCCTCCGACCACCGCGCCGTTGAGGTCGGGGTGTTGCCCGTCCACTCCGCTGTCGATGATGGCCACTTTCACCCCGGCGCCCTTTGATACCTGCCAGGCTGCGGAAATGCCGTACTCGTTGAGCCAGTATTCCTTGTCCCGCCAAGAGTCGGCGAACGCCGAAGGGGCAGTGAGCAGGGCCCCTGCAAGGCTTCCCCCGGCCAACATGGCCGCCAGTGCGGCCGATGCTGTCCGGCGGCGCCAACCGTGTGGCAACGTCATCAGCGAATACCCACTCTTACCGAGTACTCGGCATGCTCAGAATACTCAGCGCGATGCCGTCGAGGATGTCATGTTCGCTGGAGGTAGCCGCAGTGATGGAGCCCTCTCCGAGCTCAGCCAAGCGTTGGAGGATGCGGCGCCAAACAAGGGCTCCGGCACCGATGACGTCGACGCGGCCGGGGTGCATGTAGGGTAGCCGGGCACGTTCCTCGCGGCTCATTTCCAACAAACTTGTGGCCGCGTCGCTGATGGTCTCCAGGTCCAGGCTGGCACCGTGGATGAGTGCGGGATCGTACTCGTCCAGGGCCAACGCGTGCGCGGTGATGGTGGTGACGGTACCGGCTACGCCCACGACGGCGGTGGCCCGGTCCAGCGGGACCGTGCGGGCCACGAGGTCCATGGCTGCGTCGACGTCGGCTTCCGCGGCGGCGATCTGCTCCGGCGTCGGAGGGTCGCTGCGAAGGTGCCGCTCGGTCAGCCGCACGCAGCCGATGTCGACGGATTTGGCGGCAATGACGCCGTCGGAGTCTCCGAGGACGAATTCGGTGCTTCCACCGCCAAGGTCCACCACAAGCACAGGGTCCTTGCCGCGCGAAGGCAGCACGCTGCTTGCGCCGGCGAAGGACAGCGAGGCTTCTTCGTCACCGGAGATGACCTCGGGTTCGACGCCCAGCAGCCCCCGTATCCCGTCAACAAAGACGTCCCGGTTACGGGCGTCCCGGCTGGCAGAGGTCGCCACGAAACGGATGCCCCGGGCTCCGTGATGGCGGATCAGCTCGGCGTAGTCGGCGGTCGCCGCGAAGGTGCGCTCAAGCGCCTCAGGGGCGAGTTCGCCGGTGGCGTCAACCCCTTGGCCGAGGCGCACCACGCGCATCTCGCGGACAACGTCCCGCAAGGGAGACCCGGAGTCCGTGCCGTTGGAATCCGCGATCAGGAGGCGAATCGAATTGGTCCCGCAGTCAATCGCAGCTACGCGGTTCATACGTTGAGCCCCCCTGCGGATGGTTTCCCTGATGGCTCTGTCGCGTGGGAGGACTTGGATTTGCGGACGGGGGCGGGACGGCCCACGATGTCCGGCAGGCCCTGCGGTCCGTGGCGGCTGAGGTCCTTGGACGGGGCCTCCCCCGCACTGTCCCATGCGCCGTCGCAATAGCAGCGGTCCGCGGTCCACCATTCGCTAATCGCCGTGATGGCCTCGTCGCCGAGCGGATTGACGCCGGGACCGGCGGCCAGGGAGTGGCCGACCAGCACGTGCAGGCACTTGACGCGGGTAGGCATGCCGCCGGCCGAGACCCCTGCGATTTCCGGAACGTCTCCCGTGCCGGCACGTCCGGCAATCTCGTCACGCGCCTGGAGATAGGCTTCGTGGGCGCTCCTGTAAGCCGCAGCCAAAGGCTCGTCCGCGGTGAGCCGTTCGTTCATCTCATTCATGAGCCCGCCGGCTTCCAGCCGCGACACGGCGGCGGTGATGACGGGGTGCGTCAAGTAGAACGTCGTGGGAAACGGGGTGCCATTGCTCAAGCGCGGAGCGGTTGCAGCGACCAGCGGGTTGCCGCAGACGCAGCGCGCCGGGATTTCGACGACGTCGCGCACCGGCCGTCCGAGCTGGCGGCTGAGGATTTCGAGATCGTGTGCTGATGGCTTGCGGGACTCCTGCGATGCAGGTGCCGAGTTGTCTTCCACTGGCGCTGCCATCCTTCCTGCCCTTTTTGGCCGCGCCCATCAGGGCGCGACGGCGGCGGGCACCGCGTCTAGTCTGTTGCCGAGCGCCTGATGGATTCCCACAGGCCGTCCACCCATGGCAGGTTGGACGGGCTTCCGGAAGCTCCTGAACTGGTGCTCCCACCCGGTGTGCCAGCGGGAACGTCTCCACCAAACACCCAGTAGCCAGCTTCACCCGGCATAACCATGTTAATGCGGTCCCGGGCTTGTTGTTTCACGTAGTTGGGGTCCTGCCACCGCGTGATCTGCTTCTGGAGGCTGGCCTGCTCGGCCTGTTTACTGGCAATGTCGGCTTCCAGGCCGGAGATTTCGGCCTTTTTCTCCAACCAGATCTTCACTGTGGGAGCGAGCATGATAGTGATCGCTATCATCACCACAGCGAGGGCAAGCATACGGCCGGAGAACGCCTTCGCGGGCACAGGGCGCGCGCCGTGGTCCTTGTCGGAGTGCGAGGATCCGGCACCGGACGCCTTGCTGGATGCCTTGCCGACAACCGGGGTGTTTCCCGAACGTCCCGGTTTCGCAACACCACCAACCTTGGACCCGGAAGGGGCTTTGCTTTGGGTGCCGCCTTCGGCTTTGGCATTGGACGGCGTCCTGGACCCTGCATGAACCGGTGCCTCTTGCTGGGCGGCGGATGCCTTGCGGGACTCGCCGAAGTCGGCACGGATGACATGGCCGCCGTCGGGGTTCTTTTGGGGCGAGCGGCCGAGGGCATCTGCCCGGGGGACCTTGGGGCGGCGGGTGGCCATGACACTCCTGTAATGCCTGGTGCTTGCCTGGCGGGTTGCTGCGCGTTGCGTTCCTCACGGAGCCTGCGGTTTGCCGAAGTGCTCGCACATTTCGTTAAACAGAACCGGTGGCTATGGTCTTTCCACCATAGCCACCGGTCAGCTGTTTCAGCGGATACTAGCCCTTGAAACGCGGGAAAGCGCTGCGGCCGGCGTAGCGGGCGGCGTCGTCGAGTTCTTCTTCGATGCGCAGCAGCTGGTTGTACTTGGCGACGCGCTCGGAGCGGGCCGGGGCACCGGTCTTGATCTGGCCCGCGTTGGTGGCAACGGCGATGTCAGCAATGGTGGTGTCCTCGGTTTCGCCGGAGCGGTGCGAGGTGATGGTGGTGTAACCGGAGCGCTGGGCCAGGGAAACGGCGTCCAGGGTTTCCGTCAGGGAACCGATCTGGTTGACCTTGACGAGCAGGGAGTTGGCCGTGGCGGAGTCGATGCCCTGCTGCAGGCGGATCGGGTTCGTGACGAAGAGGTCGTCGCCAACCAGCTGGACCTTGTCACCGATGGTGTCGGTAAGGGTCTTCCAGCCTTCCCAGTCATTTTCGTCCAGCGGGTCCTCGATCGAGACCAGCGGGTAATCGGCAACGAGTTCGGCATAGTAGGCGCTCATCTCGGTGGCTGAGAGTGCCTTGCCTTCGAACTGGTAGGCGCCGTCCTTGTAGAACTCGGAGGAGGCGACGTCCAGCGCGAGGGCGATGTCCTTGCCCGGGGTGTAGCCGGCGTTCTTGATGGCTTCCTGGATCAGGTCCAGTGCGGCACGGTTGGACGGCAGGTTCGGAGCGAAGCCGCCTTCGTCGCCGAGGCCGGTGGAGAGGCCCTTGGCCTGCAGGACCGACTTGAGGTTGTGGTAGACCTCAACGCCCCAGCGCAGGCCTTCGGAGAAGGTCTCGGCGCCGATCGGGGCGATCATGAATTCCTGGATGTCGACGTCCGAGTCGGCGTGGGAGCCACCGTTGAGGATGTTCATCAGCGGGACGGGCAGGACGTGGGCGTTCGGGCCGCCCAGGTACTTGTACAGGGGCAGGTCCGCGGAGGCGGCGGCCGCGTTTGCCACGGCGAGGGAAACGCCGAGGATGGCGTTCGCGCCGAGCTTGCCCTTGTTCGGGGTGCCGTCGAGGTCGATCATGGCCTGGTCGATGCTGCGCTGGTCCGTGGCGTCGAAGCCGATCAGGGCCGGGGCGATTTCGTCGATGACCGCGTCAACGGCCTTCTGGACGCCCTTGCCGAGGTAACGGCCCTTGTCGCCGTCGCGCAGTTCGACGGCTTCGTGCTCGCCGGTGGAAGCACCGGAGGGAACTGCCGCGCGGCCGATCTGGCCATCGGAAAGCAGAACTTCAACTTCTACTGTCGGGTTTCCGCGGGAATCAAGGATCTCGCGGGCGTGGATGGCATCGATAAGCGCCATGGACTGCTCCTTATGGTGAAGCGATTTACTGGGAATCTTGAGGGAAATTCTCGACGTCCTCGTCGCCACTAGCCTAGTCGAGACCGGCCAAGGTTACGGAACAGCGTCGGAACCCTCACGTTTTGTGGCTTCGCCGTCGCGGCCCTGGTATCGGCGGACGGCACCGCGCAGGGCCCGTTCGGCGTCGAAGCCCTTCTCCCGCGAGCCCGCGACGACGGCGAGCAGCAAGTCTCCAAGCGCAGCTTCGGAGTCGGGAACCTCCACCGCCGCGACTGGACGGCCGCCGCGTTCAGGACTGCCCGAGCGCTCTGAGCGGGCTGCGCGGTCAAGCGACTTTTGCGCCAAGGCGAGGGCGGGAAGGTGCGGTGGAATGCCTTCGAAGGGATCCGAACGCCCGGGCTTCTCGGCCTTCTTCACGGCGTCCCACTTTTCGACGATCTCCTCCACGGTGGCCGGGAAGGATTCCTGCAAGGACCCGTCCGGTTTGAACACGTGGGGATTGCGCCGCACCATCTTGTCCGTGATGGCGCGCGCGACGTCGTCGAAGGTGAATTGTCCTTGCTCCTCGGCGAGCCGGGCGTGCAGCACCACTTGGAGCAGCACGTCGCCCAGCTCGCCGCGGAGTTCGTCGGATGTATCGGAACCGGACGCGCCGGCCTCGATCGAATCGACAACCTCATACGCTTCCTCGATCAGGTACTCGACCAAGGACTCGTGGGTCAGCGCCCCCATCCAAGGACAGTGCTCGCGCAAAGAGGCAATCGTCCCCAGCAACTCCACGACAGGACTTTCAGGAGAACTGGCGCCCGAAGGAGTTTGTTCAGCCAAGGTTGGCGTAGGCGTCGTTGATGTACTCCACCAACGCTTCTTTTTCGTCCAACGGCAGGAACGACGACTCGGCGGCGTTGAGGGTCAGTTCGAGGAGGTCATCGAGATCGTAGTCGAAGGTCTCCACGAGAAGCTCGAACTCGTCCGTGAGCGTCACACCGCTCATAAGGCGGTTGTCCGTGTTGATCGTGACGTTGAAGCCCAACTGGTAGAGCATGTCCAGCGGGTGGTTCTCGATGCCTTCGCCGAAGTTCGCGATCGCGCCGGTCTGCAGGTTGGAGGAAGGGCAGATTTCCAGCGCGATTCCACGGTCACGGACCCAGCCTGCCACTTCACCCAAGGTGACCATGCCGACGGTGTCCTCGGCGTCGTCGTCGGCTTCTTCGCCCTCGGCGTCTTCGAACTCAACGGTGATGTCCTCCGCGATGCGCACGCCGTGACCCAATCTCAGGGCGCGGCCGTCCACAAGGGCGGACTGGATGCTTTCCAGGCCCGCGGCTTCGCCGGCGTGGACCGTGGCCGGGAAGTTGTGCTCGGCCAGGTAGGTGAACGCGTCCTTGAAGCGGGAAGGCAGGAAACCGTCTTCGGCTCCGGCGATGTCAAAGCCGACAGCTCCGTTGTAGCGGTGGCGCACTGCGAGCTCGGCAATCTCCTGGCCGCGGTCCGCGTGGCGCATCGCCGTGATGAGCTGGCCCACCTGGATCTGGCGGCCTGACTCCTCAACGGCGTCGACGCCGGCGTCGAGCCCTTCCTGGACAGCGTCCACAACCTCGTCCAGGGTGAGGCCCTTCTGCAGGTGCTGCTCAGGTGCCCAACGGATCTCGCCGTACACGACGCCGTCGTCAGCCAGGTCTTCGACGAATTCCTTGGCGACGCGCGCCAGGCCTTCCTTGGTCTGCATGACGGCAATCGTGTGGTCAAAGGTTTCGAGGTAGCGGACCAAAGAACCGGAGTCTGCGGACTCACGGAACCACTGGCCCAGCGCTACGGGATCCGTGGAAGGCAGGGTGTGGCCGACGGCCTCCGCCAGCTCGATGATGGTGGCCGGGCGCAGTCCCCCGTCCAGATGGTCGTGAAGGGAAACTTTCGGCAGGCTCTTCAGGTCGAAGTCAAGGGCAGGGGCGGCATCAACAATAGGCTCAGTCACGTCTCAACTCTAGGGGGACGGAAGAAGCTTAGCCAGCAGGGTTTGAGCGGTCGACGCCGGCCGTCGCGTTAACCGCGGTTCCCGCGTCTGCTGCGGCTGCTTCCGCGGAGGCCGCTTCCTTCTTCTCGCCGTCTTTCTTTTCGAGATGCTTGTGCCACCAACGCAGGCTGTGGTCCACGATGACGCCGAGTACCACGGCGAATGCCACCGCAATCCCCACGCCGAGGAGCGGGTTGTTGTGCACCCAGTGGCCGGCCAGCGATCCAATGCCGATCGAATAGCCTACCCAGGTGAAGCAGGCGAAGGCGTCCAGGAAGAAGAAAGTCTTGTGGCGGAAGCCGGTCTGTCCGGCGACGTAGTTCACCGCCACCCGGCCCCAGGGGATATACCGGGCGGTGAAGATCAGCACGGCGCCGCGCTTGTCCAACTCGTAGTGCGCCCACGCGAACATCTTCTGGACCTTCGGCTTGCGCATCCATTTCCAGCGGTCCAGGCCGATCTTGCGGCCCAGCATATAGGCCATGTTGTCGCCGGCCATGGCCCCGACAAGCGCGGTGGCGCCAAGGAACCACAGGTTGGGCTCACCCCGGTGCATCGCAAGGGCCGAGAGCCCGACGATCGCGGTCTCACTGGGAAGGATCGTGGCAAAGCCGTCGATGAAAAAGAAAACCAGGAGCACCGGGTAGATCCACGGTTGCCCGGCGGCATGCTCGAGCATGTGGTTCATGAAGTCCACGCAGGCATTGCTCCTCAAGGAAAGTCACACGGTCGCGTGACATAGATCGCTATCCAGTGTCCCACGGCCCGGGCGTCGTTCGCTACGCCCCGGCCGGGTGGAACACAATTTAAGGCTAGCTCGAAAGTCGAAATGGAAGCATCCCCCCATGGAGGGATCTTCCGGTGCCAGGCACGTCATACCAAGGGAGGAGATGGCTCCCCCTGCCGTGCCTGCTACACGACCGATTCCTCTTCGGGCTCCCCGGTTTCTTCGTCCTCTACGGTGGCGGGCGTGGCCCCGCGGACTTTACTGATGATCCGGTCCACGATGATTCCCAGGATGACGGCAGCGACGATCGCGATGACCGCCCCGAGCAGGTGGTTGTGCTCGAACCATTGGCCGAAGAACACACCGATGGCCACCGAATAACTGGCCCACAGGACGGCGGACATAGCCGTGAGCGCCACAAACATGCCGTGCGGGAAGTGGGTTGCTCCGGCTGTGAGGTTGACGGCCACCCGGCCGATGGGGATGAACCGGGCCACCATGATCAGTGATGCGGCCCGCCGTCGTAGTTCCCTCCCGGCCCAGCGGAAGGCACCCTGCATCCTTTGCGAACGCATCCACCGCCATCGGCGTACACCTACTTTGCGCCCAATCAAGTAGGCGATGTTGTCACCTGTGAAGGCCCCAAGGGCTCCCACCAGGATCAGCAGCCACGTGTTGGGCATCCCTGCGGTCACGGAGACTGCCGCGAGTCCCACCACCATCGACTCGCTGGGAATGGGCGGGAAGAAACCGTCGATCACGCAGCAGGCAAAAACCAGGAGCAAGACCCAAGGCTGCCCGGCCGCGGCGAGGATGAAGTCGTTGATGGCTTGCACGGTCTTCCTAACGAATGGCCGCAGGGAATGTCTCCCGGGCATTCCAGAATGCCCGGGAGATCAGCCTAGGAGATCCGGTCGATGATGAGCCGTTGCGCCGGCCGTGAGCCTTCCGGCGCGATGAGCACAGCCCCGTCCAAGGCTTCCTTGGCCCTGTCGAACTTTTCCGGGGTGTCGGTGAGGAGGGTCATGAGTGGCTCCCCCGCCCGGACTAAGGCGCCCGGTTTGGCGTGCATCCGCACCCCTGCGCCGGCCTGGACGATGTCTTCCTTCCGGGCGCGTCCAGCGCCGAGGCGCCACGCAGCCACGCCCACCGCCAAGGCGTCGAGCTCCACCAGGACGCCGTCGGCCGGAGCCGGGATGACCTCGGATTCCCTGGCCACGGGCAGGGCCGCGCGCGGATCGCCGCCCTGGGCTTCGATCATGCGGTTCCAGACATCCATCGCGCGGCCATCCCTGAGGGCGGCCGCGGGATCGGCGTCGTGCACTCCGGCGCAGGCGAGCATCTCTTCGGCGAGCCTGACGGTCAGCTCGACGACGTCTTCCGGACCGCCGCCCGCAAGCACCTCCACCGATTCCTCCACCTCGATGGCATTGCCCGCAGTCAGGCCCAGCGGGGTCCCCATGTTGGTCAGGAGGGCCACCGTATTGACGCCCGCATCCTTGCCCAGGGCCACCATGGTTTCGGCAAGCTCCCGGGCACGGGCTTCGTCCTTCATGAATGCCCCGGAACCCACCTTCACGTCGAGCACCAGGGAGCCGGTGCCTTCGGCGATCTTCTTGCTCATGATGGACGAGGCAATCAGGGGAATGGCTTCCACGGTGCCCGTGACGTCGCGCAGGGCATAGAGCTTCTTGTCCGCCGGAGCCAAACCCGTGCCGGCGGCGCAAATGACCGCACCCACGTCCTGCAGCTGTGCCAGGATTTCCTCGTTGCTCAGGTTCGCCCGCCATCCGGGGATCGCCTCGAGCTTGTCGAGCGTGCCGCCCGTGTGGCCCAGTCCCCTCCCGGACAGCTGAGGAACCGCCACCCCGAAGACCGCCACGAGCGGCGCAAGCGGAAGGGTGATTTTGTCCCCGACACCCCCGGTGGAGTGTTTGTCGGTGGTGGCTTTCACGCCGCCGTCGGGACGCCGAAGGCTCGAGAAGTCCATCCGCTCCCCCGAGGCGATCATCGCCTCGGTCCAGCGCGAGATCTCGGCACGGTCCATCCCGTTGAGCAGGATCGCCATGTTCAGTGCCGCCATTTGCTCGTCGGCAATGACGCCGCGGGTATAGGCATCGATGGTCCAGTCGATCTGCTCCGGGCTCAGGGTTCCCTTGTCCCGCTTGATGCTGATGATCTGTACGGCGTCGAACGCTTCAGTCTGTGTCACCGGTTCTCCTCCAGGTTGTCGGGACCGAAGGCATCTGGCAGCACTTGGTCCATGGTCTTGATGCCCTGCGTTGTCATGAGTTGCATGCCGGGTGCCCGGAATTCATACAGCAATTGCCTGCAACGGCCACACGGCATGAGGACATTGCCTTTCCCGTCGACGCAATAGAACGCCCGCAATCTGCCGCCGCCACCCATATGGAGGTCCCCCACCAAGGCGCACTCGGCGCACAGGGTGAGCCCATAGCTTGCGTTCTCGACGTTGCATCCGCTGACGATCCGCCCGTCCTCGGTGAGGGCTGCGGCCCCCACCGGGAACTTCGAATATGGAGCGTAGGCCTTCCCCATGGCGGCGATCGCGGCGGCCTCGAGGGCCGCCCAGTCCACGTCGGTGTCCGTGAACGCCACGGTCAGCCCTTGACGTACGGTATGCCACTTGCCGCCGGGGGCCGGGACCTGCCCACCAATCCAGCGACGGCAAAGACCGTCAAGGCGTACGGCAACATGGCCATGAACTGGCTCGGCACAGGCGATCCGATGATGGTGATGACGCTCTGCAGATTGTCCGCGAAGCCGAACAGCAACGCCGCCAGGAAGGCGCCGATCGGGTTCCAGCGCCCGAAGATCAATGCCGCCAACGCGATATACCCACGGCCACCGGACATGTCCTTGCTGAACGCATCCACGGATACGAGCGTGAAGAAGGAGCCGCCAATGCCCGCGATCGCACCGCCCATGAGCACGTTCCAGAATCGGGTCCGGTTGACGTTGATGCCCACGGTGTCGGCCGCCTGCGGATGCTCGCCGACGGCCCGCACGCGCAGCCCCCACTTCGTGTGGAAGAGGCCGAGGTAAACGACGATCACTGCGATGTACATCAAATAGCCCACGAGAGACTGGTGGAACAGGATGGGGCCGATGATGGGGATATCGGACAGGAAGGGAATGTCCACCGGAGGCAAGCGCCCCGGCTTGTTGAGTCCATCCGGGTCCGCCGTCAGCAGCGTCGAAAAGAGGAAGCTCGTCAGTCCGCTGATGAGGACGTTGAGCACGACGCCGACGATGATCTGGTTGACGAGGTACTTGATGCTGACCACGGCCAGGACCAAGGAGACAAGCGTTCCGGCGACGGCCGCCGCGACCAGCCCGGCGTAGACGTTGTGCGTCACCGTGGCAACGACGGCTGCGGAGAATGCTCCCAGCAGGAGCTGGCCCTCAATGGCAATGTTGACCACGCCGACGCGTTCGCACAGGACGCCGGAAAGGGATCCGAAGACCAGCGGCACGGCCAAGGTGACGGATCCTGCGATCAGTCCGGCGAGGGAGATCGACGGCTCATCGCCATTTCCGCCAGCCACGATCCAGACCATAAACCCGATGAGGAACACGGCGGCAAAGGTGCCGCCCACCCAGCGGGGTACGGCCCTCTTCGCCTGGGTGAGGTACACCGTGTAGCCCGCTAGGCCCAGGAGAATCACGGCGGCGATCCAGCCGATGGCCGCGGAAGGGAGCGTGACCTTTGAAACCTTTGCCACGCCGAGCGCGGCGAGGCCGAGGACCACGACGGCGGCGACGGTGGAGGCGGGCAGCCAACCGGGTACCGTGCCGGAAACTGACGCGCGGCCTGAACCCGACGCGCGGCCTGAACGACGGCGGACGAACCACAGATATCCGAGTCCAGCCGAAAGCAGAAGGGCCAGGACGAACGTGACCAAAGCGGCGACACTTGAGGCCGCTTCATTGGCCGCCTCGGCAATGCCGAAGCCTGCCGATTTCGAATTGGACATGAAACCGAACAGCACGGTTCCCAGGATTGCGAGGAGGGACAATCCGATGCCGGCCTTCCAGCTCACCAGCTCCGTGGCGCCCGTCTTTCCCGGGCTCGCCGGGGCGTTGCCGGCGGGTGTGCCACCGCCGGGCTGAGTTGTTGTGGTGCTCATGCTGTTGCAGCTCCGCTCTCGATTTTTCCGGAGGGGATGGTTCCGGAGCCGGGGCCGCCGGTGGCCTTCTTCTTTTTGCGCGGGTTCAGTCCGAAGATCGCGCGCACGAGCGGCGGTGCCGCAATGAACAGGACGATCAAGGACTGGATGACCAGGACGATGTCGATGGGGGTCTGGGTTTCGGCCTGCATCGCGACGCCTCCTGCGCGGAACGCGCCGAACAGGAGCCCGGCGAAGAAGGTTCCCCACGGCGTCGAACGTCCGAGCAATGCGACCGTAATGGCATCGAAGCCAATGGAAGCCGCGACGCCCCCCGAGAGGTATTTCTCCGTCCCGGATACCTGCGCAATGCCGGCCAGGCCTGCAAGCGCACCCGCAATCGCCATCACCAGGATCACGGCGCGGGGAACGTTGATTCCAGCGGTGCGTGCCGCGCTCTGGTTGGCGCCCACGGCCCGGAATTCAAAGCCGAGCGTGGAGCGCTTCAGGAGCCACCAGACGAATACCGTTGCCAGCACTGCCAAGAGGAATCCGGCATGGAGCCTGAACTGGGGTCCGAGCAACTCCGGAAACAGTGCCGATTGGTCAAGGAAGGGCGAGATCGGGTTGGTGGAGCCCTTGCGCTGGAAAGCGGGAGTAGTCAGCAGGAACAGGAGCAGGAAGTTGGCGATGTAGTTCAGCATGATGGTCACGATGACCTCATGGGCACCGGTCCGGGCCTTGAGGAGGCCGACGACGCCGCCCCACACCGCGCCGCCGATGAAACCGGCAACGATGACAAGAAGCAGGTGAACCAGGAAAGGCAAGTGCCAGGTGAATCCCACGTAGGCGCCGAACAGGGCACCGAAGATGATCTGGCCTTGCGCACCGATATTGAACAGCCCGGCACGGAAGGCCAGGGCCACGCCGAGTCCCGCCAGGATCAGGGGCGTGGACACCGTCAGGGTCTCAGTGATCGGGTACAGCTGGGCTGCGGCGTCGGCCCCGGCCCAGTTGAATATGGCGCCCTGGACCAACGCCACGTAGGGCCTGAAGACCTCGGTAAGCATGTCCGCCGGCTGCGCGAAGAAGTAACCTGCTGTCTCGGCGACTTTGGGGTTGGTCACGGCCATCAGGATTCCGCCGAGCACAATCGCGAGGAGCACGGACAACACCGAGACCATGGCGTTTCCGGTCACGATCTGCCGGAAGACCGAACCACCGGCGGCGTGCGGGATCTGTCCGCCCTGGCTGGCAGCCGGGATGACTGACGGGGCCATTGCGCCGTCGGCCGTGTCCAGCGCGACATCCAGGACGACCTCGTCGTCCAGAGTCTCCGGGCGCTCAGGCTCGGCCTCGTTTTCCTGTCGAGGGGTATTGGACTCAGACATGGGTTCCTCCCTCGAGGGTCTTGTGGGCAGTCAGTTCTGCCTCATGTTCCGGAACGCCGGCCATCATCAAGCCCAGCACATCGCGGGACGTACCGGCCGGAACAATCCCGACCAGCTTTCCCCGGTAGAGGACGGCGATCCTGTCAGCGAGTTCGAGCACTTCATCGAGCTCGGTGGACACGATCATCACGGGAGTTCCGTTGTCCCGTTCGGCAATGACCCGCTTGTGCACGAATTCGATGGAGCCGACGTCGAGCCCTCGGGTGGGCTGCGATGCGATGAAGAGCCTCAACGGCCTGGAAAGCTCCCGGGCCAGGACCACCTTTTGCTGGTTGCCTCCGGAGAGCGTGCCCACGGCGACATCGATCGACGGCGTCCGCACATCGAACTCCTCGACCTTCTTCTCCGCGTGCGAAGCAATCAAGGCCGGTTTCATGCCGATGCCTTGGGCGAAAGGCGCCTTGTCGTAAAGGTCCAGGATCATGTTCTCGGAAATGGAGAACGTTCCCACCAGGCCGTCGATCTTGCGGTCCTCAGGGACGAACCCGACGCCGGCGGACAAGACCTGCTTGACGCTCTTGCCGAGAAGCTCGACGCCGTCGAGGACGATGGACCCCGTGACGTGCTGCTGGACGCCGAGGATGGCTTCCGTGAGCTCCGTCTGGCCGTTGCCCTGGACACCGGCGATGGCGAGCACTTCACCCTTGGCGATGTCGAAGCTCAGCCCGTCCACGACGTGCTGGCCATTGTGGTCCACAACCGTAAGGTCCCGGACCTTGAAAGTCGCTTCACCCGGTTGGGCGGGTTTCTTTTCCAGGGTCAGGCTGACCGCGCGGCCAACCATCGCCGAGGCGAGTTCCGTCGGGGACGCCGAAGGATCGGCCGAGCCCACCACTTTCCCCCGCCGGATCACCGTGATGATGTCCGAAATTTCCTTGACCTCACGCAATTTGTGCGAAATGAAGACAATTGACTTTCCGGCTGCTTTGAGCTGGCGGATGATGTCCAGGAGCTCATCGGTTTCCTGCGGAGTGAGAACCGCGGTCGGTTCATCGAGAATCAGGACTTCGGCGTCGCGCACGAGTGCCTTGATGATCTCGACCCGCTGCTGGACGCCCACGGGCAGGTCTTCCACGAGGGCATCGGGGTCGACATGGAACCCGTATTGCTTGGAAATCTCGGAGATTCTCCGGCGGGTTTCATCCAAGTTCAGGAAACCGGCTGCCTTGGTGGCTTCGTTTCCCAACGCGACGTTTTCGGCGACGGTGAATACCGGAATCAGCATGAAGTGCTGGTGGACCATTCCGATCCCGGCCGCCATGGCATCGCCGGGACCCTTGAAAACGACCGGCTTGCCGTCGACCAGGATTTCGCCGTCGCTGGGGTCGTAGAGTCCGTAAAGGACATTCATCAGGGTGGATTTACCGGCACCGTTTTCGCCCAGGAGGCAATGGACTTGGCCGGGTTCAACCACCAGATCGATGTGGTCATTGGCTACAAGGGACCCGAAGCGTTTCGTGATCCCTTTCAGTTCGAGTTTCAAAACTCCAACCCATCTATAAAGGATGGCTCCTCGTCATCACCGTGCTCCCAGCATAGTGCTCGGCAAAGGAGTGTCGAAGAGCAAATTGAAGGCAACGCAGAACGCGCTGCCCTTCTGCCAAAACTCGGCTGAAGGGCAGCGCGATGCGGTTTAGCCCGGATTTTTACTTGGGGCTGGACTTCGATTCGACCTTGACTGCGCCGGAGATGATGTCCTTCTTCAACTGGTCAAGATCGCTCTTCATGTCTGCCGGAACAGCGGAGTCGAGATCGTGGAACGGGGCAAGCGCCACGCCCCCGTTGTCGAGGGTGCCGACATACGGGCTGGGGTCGAACTTGCCTTCCTTGTCGGCCTTGATGACCGTCTCCACGGCCGTCGCCATGGTTTTCTGGACCGACGTCAGGATGACCGACTTGTAGGCGGGTGCGGTCAGGTAGCCGTCCGAGTCGACCCAGATCAGCTTTGCGTCCGTGCCCTTTGCCTTGGCGTCAAGGATCGCGCTTCCGGCGCCCGCTCCAACAGGTCCAGCGACGGGAAGGACCACGTCCGCCCCCTGGTCAAGGAATCCCTGGGTGAGGACCTTGCCCTTGTCGACCTGCTTGAAGTCGCCGACGAACGTTCCGTCCTGCTTGTCCTTGTCCCAGCCAAGCAGCTGGACGGACTTGCCCTTCTTCTGGTTGTAGTACTTCACGCCGTCAGAGAAGCCATCCATGAAGATGCTCACGGTGGGGATGTTGAGGCCACCGAAGGTCGCAACCTTGCCCGTTTTGGACGTGCCGGCGGCGAGGTACCCGGCCAGGAACGCGGCCTGGGCAGTGTTATAGACAATCGGCTTGACGTTCTTCGGGAAGGTGGGGTCCGAGTAGTCGATGATGGCGAAGTGGCTGTTGGGGTTCGCCGTCGCGATGTTCTTCGTGGCGTCGCCAAGCAGGAAGCCGACCGTAACCGTCAGCTTGCAGCCTTGTTGGACCATGGAACGAAGGTTGGGGTCGTAGTCCGTGTCGGCCTTGGACTGGACGTGCTTCTCCTGGATGCTCAGGTCCTTGGCTGCTGCCTGAAGGCCCTCGAAGCCTGACTGGTTGAACGACTTGTCATCGAAGCCGCCGGAGTCGGACACCATGCATGCGGTGTAGTCCGACTTGGTGGCGCTGCCCGAGCTCGAAGCAGACGGTGCGCTACCGCAGCCTGCCAGCAAAAGTGCAGCGGCGCCCGCAGTTGCGACGCCCGCAAATGAACCGCGCTTTAGTGTGGCACGCAGTGATTGCTTCAATTTTCCTCCAGGAAGAAAGTGATTGATGCTACGACAGTTGGTCAATGAGTGTCCGTTTCGAAAACTCGAGTCTGAAATTCTGTTTTCACTGATGCTTCGCAGCACTGCGCCTGGGGCGCACTGATGGCACAACTTTAGTGGGATTGAACACACCCGGGTAACACAAAAGCCCAACAACCCGAAGATTGTTGAGCTTTTGTTACCAAGCAGTAGCGGAACTCCCAGCGAACGGTCCTAGGATGCCCGTTCCCAAGTGCGCGAACTGGCAGCAGATGACTTTGCCCGCGTTTTGCGGGCATCTGCCGCCAGTTCGCGCCGGGAATCCCTCAGTGCAGCCGGACCAGCATCTTGCCGGTATTGGCCCCATCCAGGAGGTCGATGAAGGCCTTCGGCGCGTTTTCCAGTCCGTCAACGATCGTCTCGTCGTAGCGGACCGTTCCATCGGCCAGCCATCCGGCCATCTTCCCGGCGAACTCCGCGGCGTGCTGGCGCTGGCCGCCCACGAGGAAGCCACGCAGGGTCAATTGCTTTCCGATGGCCAAGGCCAGGTTCCGCGGGCCCGGCGTGGGCTCTGTGGAGTTGTACTGCGAAATGGCACCGCACATTGCCACCCGGCCACCCACAGTGAGGACCGCGAGGGCAGCCTCGAGGTGTTCGCCGCCCACGTTGTCGAAGTAGACGTCAATGCCGCGCTCCCCCGCTGCTTCACGCAGTTGCTTCGCCACCGGACCGTCGTGGTAGTCGAACGCCGCGTCGAAGCCGAGTTCCAGCAAACGCGCCACCTTCTCCGGGGAACCGGCGCTGCCGATCACCTTGGAGGCCCCCATGGCCTTGGCGACCTGCCCGACAATCGAACCAACCGCGCCGGCGGCACCGGAAACGAAGACCACGTCCCCGGCTTTGAACTCGGCCACTTTGAGCAGCCCGGCATACGCCGTCAGGCCCGTCATGCCCAGCGCCCCGAGGAACGCCGAGGTCGGCGCCAGTCCGGCCGGGACCGGCGTCGCGCTTGCCGCATCCACCACCGAATATTCGCGCCAGCCGAGCTGGTGCACGACGACGTCACCCACCTTGAGCGCCTCTGAACGGGACGCGATCACCTCGCCCACCGCACCGCCGTCGAGCGCTGCGTCGAGCCGGAAAGGCGCCGAATACGACTTTGTGTCATTCATGCGGCCGCGCATGTAGGGATCGACCGACATGAACTCGTTGCGGACCAGGATCTGGCCGTCCTGCAGCTCCGGTAGATCGGTCTCTGCCAGCCGGAAGTTCTCCTGGACGGGGCGTCCCTGCGGGCGGGACGCCAGCTGGATTTCGCGGGTGCTCGTGGGAACGGCGGCGCTCATGCGGCCACCTCCACAAGCTTGATGTCGACGGCGATGTTCCCGCGGGTCGCGTTGGAGTAGGGGCAGATCTGGTGGGCCTTGGCCACGAGCCGCTCGGCGGTTTCGCGGTCCAGGGCAGGCAGGGCGATCTCAAGCTCCGCGGCGAGGCCATATCCCTCGCTGCCCTCCAAGGCACCGAAATGGATCTTGGCAGCCACGGCGGAATCAGTCAGATCCACCCGGGCCTTGCGTCCCACCAGCCTGAGTGCCGAGTGGAAGCATGCCGCGTATCCGGCGGCGAAGAGCTGCTCGGGATTAGTGCCCTTGCCGTTTCC
The DNA here is from genome assembly GCF_058781765.1 of Arthrobacter sp. FW306-1B-G06A. Classification (NCBI taxonomy): domain Bacteria; kingdom Bacillati; phylum Actinomycetota; class Actinomycetes; order Micrococcales; family Micrococcaceae; genus Arthrobacter; species Arthrobacter sp. FW306-1B-G06A. The sequence continues at coordinate 90,489 of NZ_JBYSXB010000019.1, forward strand.
GCCCAGTTCCACCGGGCTGGCGAGGGTGACGTCCAACTTGCCGTCATTGGTGCGTGCGTTGCCTTCGCGGCCTTCACCGGAGGCAAGTGCCTCTGCTACGTACAAAGTCTTCACTGTGGTTCCTTTTCCTTCGATGGGATGGAGGTGCTGGGGTGGACGATCAGATGGCTGAATGGAGGGCGGCGGTAAGCCGGCCCAGGGTGTCGTGAAGCTGCGCGAGCTCGGCTGCGCTCAAGCCGGCGGCGTCGGCGAGCCGCTGCGGAACAGCCCCCGCCCGGGCACTCAGCGCCCGCCCGGCGTCGCTCAGGTGGATCTCGACGCGACGCTCGTCCTCTACTGAACGCCGGCGCTCCACGAGGCCCATGGCTTCAAGCCTCTTGAGCAGCGGAGACAGGGTGCCCGAGTCGAGTCCCAGCTCGGTACCCAGTTCCCGGACGCTTCGAGGCTCGTTCTCCCAGAGCACCAGCATCACGAGGTACTGCGGATACGTCAGTCCAAGCTCGTCCAGCACCGGCCGGTAGACCGCCGTGGCCGCCTTCGAAGCGGAATACAGCGCGAAACAGACCTGGCGGTCGAGGCGGGGGGCTTCACTCATGGGAATAACGATAGCTCACAATTAAATTGTGCACAACTTAATCGCTTCGGGCGACGCCCGCTCACAAACAAGCCGTCCCCCGGCAACGCCCGCTCACAAACAAGCCCAAATCGAGTAGGAGGGCCGGGTCTCCCGGCCCTCCTCTCACACCACCGTACGTGCGGGCCTCGCATACGGCGGTTCGC